>JBQCJC010000304.1:0-2442 GCA_051953135.1 Thermoanaerobaculia bacterium
TGTCGGGGGAACCGCTTCGCCCGGAATCACGTGAACTGGCGAAGCGGTTCCACCCACAACCGGCAACCAACAACCCACAACGACTCCTTCGAACGTCGCCACCACCGGCGCGTGATCGCTCGTTCCTACCATTCGCATCGACGGGCACGACACCGCGGTCTTCGCCAGCGATTCACTCGCGAGCACGTAATCCAGACGCCAGCCGATGTTGCGCTCGCGCATCTGACGCCATGGCGCCCACCAGCTGAAGTAGCGATCGTCATCGGGATAGAGCGAACGCCCGACATCGACGAGGCCGCCGTCGTCGATCAGCTTCTCGAGCAACGCGCGCTCTTCCGGAAGTTGTCCGATCGCCTGCGGCTTGCGTTCCTTCGGATGAACGTCGCGCTCCGTGCGCGCGATGTTCATGTCGCCGCACAACACGAGCTTCAACCCGCGCGCGCGAATGTCCGCGGCGTACGCGATCAGCGAATGCAGAAACGACATCTTCGCGTCGAAGTCTTTGCCGCCGTTCGGAACGTACACGCTGGTGAACACAGTGTCCTCGATTTGAGCCTGCACGATGCGCGTCTCCATATCGAAGGAAGGGTGTTCATAGGCAGGTTGCGGAGAGAAACCCTGCCGGACATGCAGCGCGACGCCGCTGTACCCGCCCGCGCCGTGCCAGTAGCACGTATATCCCTCAACCGTACAGGTTTGCGGGATCTGGTCGAGCCTGGCTTTGATCTCCTGCAGGCAGATCACATCCGGCTGCTCATCGCCGACGAACTGAACAAATTGCTCGTGGCGCGCGCGAATCCCGTTCACATTCCAGGTGGCAATCTTCATGGTGCGGGGATTGTAAGGGGCCGGTGGTTGTCGGTCGTCTCATTGGCGACTCCCGGCAACCAATTCGGAGGTCAACTCAAATGCGCAAACTGCTGCTCCCGGTGCTACTCCTTCTCACACTCGTACCCACAAATCTCTTCGCGCAGGATCGCGATGATCGCGACGAAGACTGGCGCGATCGGCGCTACAGCCGCCGCGCGCCGAGCGACAACGCGTTCGAGCTCACGCCGTTCGTCGGCTATCGCTGGGGCGGAACGATCTTCGCCTCGCAGTCGTTCGTCTTCGATCAGGATGTCGAAGTCGAATCGAGTCCGAACTTCGGCCTCGGACTCGGCATCCCGCTCGGCGACAGCGGCATGAAACTCGAGCTCATGGCCAATCGCCAGTCGTCCGAGCTCACCGTCGAACGCGGCATCTTCGAGCCGCAAGGCGAAGTCGCCGACATCGACGTCACGTACCTGCACGCTGGTTTGCAGATTCCGTTCGCGCGCTCACGCAACGCGACGCCGTACTTCGTCGTCAGCGCCGGTCTCGCGAATCTCGATCCGCAACTGCAGGGCGTCACCGCGGAAAATCGATTCTCCGCATCCGCCGGAATCGGCGTGAAGTTGCCGATGAGCGATTTCCTTTCGCTCAAGCTCGAAGGCCGCGGCTACTACACCGCGCTCGAAGACACCTCCGATTGCACCGTGTGCGATTACTTCTACGACGAGAACTTCTATCAGGGCGAAGTGAATCTAGGGTTGACCTTCTCGTTCTGACGCGACAGAGTTCGACGACGTGACCAGTCGTCTCATCGCCGCGCTGGCTTACACCGGCGCGGCGTTTTTGTTTGGTGTCGCATTGGGCGAGCGCGGTGAGCTCGGATTCGTGCAAACGATCTTCACGATCGTCATCCCGATCGCGACCATCGTCCTCACCGTTTTCGCGAAGCGCAACAAAGCGCTGACGCTCTTCACCGGCCTCGTGATGCTCGCCGGCTTACTCCTCGGCCAGTGGCATTTCGCACGCGCGTGGGATGAATGTCTCTACGCCGGCGTGCGCACGCGCGCGGCACTCGAGTCGTATCGCGAGCAGAACGAGTTCTATCCCGCGCGACTCGAAGATCTCGAAGGCGACACGCCGTGCGCGTGCGGATTTCGCGAGACGATCCTGCACTACCTCGCGAACGATCGCGGCTTTCGCCTGTGGATGACCAACGATCGCGAGACGATCGTCTTCACTGCCAGCGGAAGATCTTCAAACCGACGATCGAACTAACGACGGCCCACGCGACGAGATTCAACAGCTGCGGCCCGATCGTCGTGATGCCCGCGGCGTCATTCATCACGGCGCGCAATGCATCCGTGAGCGCAGTCAGCGGCAGCGCGCGAATCACAGGCTTCACCGCATCCGGAAACCGCTCGTACGAAAAGAACACGCCCGAGCAAATCCACATCGGCATCATCACGACGTTCATCAAACCACTCACCGCTTCGAGCGTGCGTGCGCGCGACGCGATCAACAAACCGATCGCCGCGAACGCCGCGCCGCCGAGGAGACATGTGAGCGCGAAGAGCACGAGCGAGCCGCGCACTTCGACGTGAAACACGAGCCACGCAAAGATCACGACCA
>JBQCJC010000305.1:0-5572 GCA_051953135.1 Thermoanaerobaculia bacterium
ACGAATGCGCTTTCATCGACGAATCGCGATTACGTCGCCGGCATCGTGAATGCGATGAACGAAGCGATCGTGCGCCGCGGGTGAACCGCGGGCTCGAAGCCCGCGGTCCGGCCGGCTGGAAGCCGGCGCTCCGTTGCGTCAGCGGTTCGCGTACTGCTTTTCGTAGTACGCCTTGTACTCGGCGCTGCGTTCTTTGATCGCGCGCCACCACGGCTCGTTGTCGACGTACCAGCGCACGGTGCGTGCGAGCGCCTCGTCGAAGTTCGTCGTGATTTTGAAGCCGAGGGATTCGAGCTTGCTGGTGGAGAGCGAATAGCGGCGGTCGTGACCCTGGCGATCGCCGACCGGCTTGATCAGCGAGTCCGGCTTCTTCAGCAACTCCAGGATCTTGTACGTGATCTCGCGATTCTCGAGCTCATTGCCACCGCCGAGGTTGTACACCTCGGAGTTCTGCCCGCGCTCGATCGCGAAGTCGATGCCCGCGCAGTGATCCTCGACGAAAAGCCAGTCGCGCACGTTGCGGCCATCGCCGTAGAGCGGCAGCGGCAGATCATCGATCGCGTTCGTGACGAAGAGCGGGATCAGCTTCTCGGGATACTGAAACGGTCCGTAGTTGTTCGACGCGCGCGTGATCACGATCGGCATGCCGAACGTCTGCGCGTACGCGTACGCCATGCGATCGCCGCCGGCTTTCGACGCGGAGTACGGATTGCGCGGATTGAGCATGTCCGTCTCGGTGAACGAGCCGGTCTCGATCGAGCCGTACACTTCATCCGTCGAGACCTGCACGAATCGCTTGAGATTCGGCGCGAGCTTCTTCGCCTCCTCGAGCAGAATCAGCACGCCCTGCACGTCAGTTTGAATGAACGTCGCCGCTTCCATGAGCGAGCGATCGACGTGCGTCTCGGCCGCGAAGTTCACGACCACATCGACGCCGCTGCCATCCACACCTTTGTACGCCTCGGCCACATCCGCGGGATTCGCGATGTCGCCCTGCACGAAGCGATAGTTCTTCTTCCCTTCGTACTCCGCGAGGTTTTCGCGAATGCCGGCGTACGTGAGCTTCTCGAGATTCACGACCTGCGCGTCGTCGCCGTACTTGTTGAAGATGTAGCGAATGAAATTCGATCCGATGAAACCGGCGCCGCCGGTGACGAGGTAACGCATGGGGGAGTCCTTCTAATGACGGTCGTTCAAAAAACGCGTAATCCTACTAGAATCTCCGCCCCTCATGGGCAAAGAAGGCTATAGAACCGAGTTGCGACGTCTTTTCCGGCTCGCGCTGCCTCTCGCGGCAGCGCAGGCGGGCACGCAGCTCATGGGTCTCGTCGACGTCGCGGTGCTCGGCCGTCTCGGCGCGCGTGAGCTCGCCGGCGCGGGACTCGCGAACGCGCTCTTCTTCGCTTTCTCGGTCTTCGGAATGGGCATCGTCCTCGGCGTCGATCCACTCATCTCGCAAGCACTCGGCGCCGGAGACCGGCTCCGCGCGCGCCGCATTTTCTGGCAGGGCACGTGGCTCGCTCTCATCGTCTCCGCGGTGCTGACGGTGTTGATGATCGTGCTGATCATGGTCTTTCCGATGATCGGCTCGAAGCCCGAGCTCATCGATCCCGCGCGCACGTATCTCATCTTCCGATGCACGAGCATCGTGCCGTTCCTGCTCTTCTACGTCGCGCGTTCGTATCTGCAGGCACATGGCGTCACGCGACCGATGCTCGTCTCGATGGTGCTCGCGAACGTGCTCAATTTCTTCGGCGACATCCTGCTCGTGTTCGGCGGCAGCAAGCTTCCAGCGTGGACCGGACCGCTGCATGCGATTCCCGCGTTAGGCGTGGCAGGCGCCGCGATCGCGACCGTTCTTTGCCAGATCCTGCAGTTCGTGGTCGTCATCCTCGCGGTCAAAGGCCTGCGCGTCGACGGACACGTCGATCATCGATGGAACGGCGCGGAGGTGAAGCAGGCGCTTCGTGTCGGAATGCCGATCGCGCTGCAGATGGGCGCGGAGATCGGAATCTTCGCACTCGTCGGTGTGCTCGCCTCGCGACTCGGTGTCATGCAGCTCGCCGCGCATCAACTCGTGATCGGCCTCGCATCCTTCACGTTCACGATCGCGTTAGGCGTTGCAGCCGCGGGCTCGGTGCGCGTCGGACTCGGTGTCGGCGCACGGGATATGCGCGCGACGCGCATCTCGGGTCACGTCGCATTCATCGCCGGTGGTGTGGTGATGGCGATCTCGGGATTGTCGTTTGCCCTTGCGCCGCGACTCATCATTCGTCTCGTCACGAATCAGGAGAGCGTCATCCTCGCGAGTCTTCCACTGATGCTCGTCGCTGCGGTGTTCCAGGTTTCAGACGGCATCCAGGCCGTTGGTGCGGGCGTGCTGCGCGGCGCAGGCGACACGAAGTACGCGTTCCTCGCGAACATCTTCGGGCACTGGTGTGTCGGATTTCCGATCGCGCTATTGCTCGGATTTCATTTCGACATGGGCATCGTCGGATTGTGGTGGGGCTTGTGTGCGGGACTCACGGTCGTGGCGGCTCTGCTGTTCCTGCGATTCGAGAAACGCTCCGTGCATGGCATTGCGCCGATCGAACAAACCGCTCCCGTAGCGTGATCCGCGAACGCGGCGGTACAGTGTTCTCGAGGAGAACGGCTCCATGCAGAACCACAACCAAATCAGCAGGATGTTGGGAAATCTCGCCAGCTCTGTCACGCGCTGGGCGGGCAGCAGCTGGGGATTCGGACTCGCGTTCGCAACGATCCTGATCTGGGCGGTAACCGGTCCGCTGTTCCATTGGTCGGACACGTGGCAGCTCGTGATCAACACCGGCACGACGATCATCACGTTCCTGATGGTGTTCCTCATTCAACGCTCGCAGAACAAAGACAGCCTCGCAATTCAACTGAAGCTGAATGAGCTCGTGGCTGCAATCGATCGCGCCAGCAATCGACTCATCGACGTCGAAGATTTATCGGAAGAAGAGCTCGAGATCCTGCGCAAGCACTACCAGGAGCTCGCGGCGATGGATTTGAGGGACTCGCCGCTGGCGTCGACGCATTCGCTCGACGAAGCAAAGGAGCGGCACGACGAGAAGAGGCGGCAGCGCCACCAGCATCACTCGCATACGAAAACGGCGGGCTGAGCGCCCGCCGTTTTTTTGCGTTGATCGTTAGTAGATGCTCCAGTGTCGCGTCAGGTAATCGCTGAACGTCAGCACGAACAAGACCGCGAGCCAGAGGAACGACGAGATCACGACGATCCACGTCAGTCGCGGCGAGTGAATCACGTGCATGAACCAGAGGATGACGACCGTCGCTTTGACGATGGCAACCGCCATGGCGACGGCGGTGTTCAATTCGCCGAGGTCGATGCGCGATACCCACACGGTGAGAATCGTGAGAAGCATCAGCGTCGCGAAGACGGCGAAGTAGACCATCAGCGACGACTGGTGATGCGGTGCTGCGTGGCCGGTGTAAGTCTCGTGATCGGGTTGATGAGCCATTGCGCGTGATCCTCTAGACGAGATACAGCAGCGGGAAGAGGAAGATCCAGACGATATCGACGAAGTGCCAGTAAAGGCCCATGATCTCGACCGGTCCGTAGTACTCAGGGCCGAAATCGCCGCGCCACGTTCGTTTGATGAACCAGAGCAGCAGGCCCGCGCCGATGATCATGTGCAACGCGTGCAGTCCGGTCATCGTGAAGTAGAACGTCATGAACATTTGAATGCCGGGCAGGACATCCGCCGGAGCGTGTGTGAAGCTCCACGCCTGTCCCGGGAACAGACCTTCTTGAATGTGTACGCTGTACTCGTAGGCTTTGACGCCGACGAAGATGCCGCCGAGAAGCAGCGTGAGCACGAGCATGAGCGTCGTGAACTTGCGCTTCGCGCCCTGCGCGCCCCAGACCGCGAGCGCCATGGTGAGCGAGCTGCCGATCAGCACGATCGTGTTCGCGGCGCCGATCTTCCAGTTCTGCAGATGCGACGCGGCTTTCCACGCGTGCGGATACATCTCGCGATAGACGAAGTACGCCGCGAAGATGCCGCCGAAGAACAGGATTTCCTGCGCGACGAAGAACCACATGCCGAGGGTCGAGGCTTCGTGCTGCTGGCCAAGATCCTCGAAGTGATGCTGAAGGAACGGATGGTGATGTCCGTGCCCGTGCGGCTCGGACGCATGCTCCGCGCCGTGATGGAGCGTGACATCAGACATGCTGCGTCTCCTTCATGGCCTTGAGGAACGCCGGGTAATCGTAGGCTTCCCAGGTCACGGTCGGCGTTTCGTGGAAGTTTTCTTTCGGCGGCGGCGAGGTCGTGGCCCATTCGAGACCGACCGCGCCCCACGGATTCGCGCCCGCCTTACGGCCGAACTTCACCGACCAGGCGAGGTAGATCATCGGCAGGAGATAGCCGACCGCGAGGACCGTGGCTCCGGCGGTGGAGAGAACGTTGAGAACCTGGAACTCGGGCGCGTATGCGTGATAGCGGCGCGGCATGCCGACGTAGCCGACGAGGAACTGCGGGAAGAAGGTCAGGTTGAAGCCGACGAACACCAGCAGCGCGGAAAGGCGGCCCCACCACTCGGGATACATGCGGCCAGTGATCTTCGGCCACCAGTAGTGAATGCCGGCCATGTACGCCATGATCGTTCCGCCGACCATGATGTAGTGGAAGTGTGCGACGACGAAGTAGCTGTCGTGCACGTGGACGTCGACACCGAGTGCGCCGAGGAAGAGGCCAGTGACGCCGCCGATGGTGAAGAGTCCGATGAAGCCGAGAACGTAGAGCATCGGCGTCTGCCACGAGACCGATGCTTTGTAGAGCGTCGCCGTCCAGTTGAAGACTTTGATCGCCGAGGGAACCGCGACGAGCATCGTCAGGAACGAGAAGATCATCGCCGAGTACGTCGAGATACCGGCAACGAACATGTGGTGCGCCCACACGAGGAAGCCGAGGAACGCGATGCCGAGCGAGGAGAACGCGACGAACTTGTAGCCGAAGATGCGCTTGCGCGTGAACGCGGCAACGCACTCGGAGATGACCGCCATGCCCGGCAGAATCATGATGTACACGGCCGGGTGGGAGTAGAACCAGAACATGTGCTGGTACAGCACGGGATCCCCGCCTAACGCGGGGTCGAATATGCCGACGTGCAGCACCCTCTCGACCATCAGCAGCACGAGCGTGATCGCGAGCACCGGCGTCGCGAGCATGATCACGACGCTGGTCGCGTACATCGACCACACGAACAGCGGCAGGCGGTACCAGGTGAGTCCCGGCGCGCGCATGCGGTGAATCGTGACGAGGAAATTGAGGCCGGTGAGAATCGACGAGAAGCCGGTGATGAACGCGCCTAACGTCGTGGCGAAGACTTTGGTGTTCGAGTACTGCGTGGAGAACGGCGTGTAGAACGTCCAGCCGGTGTCAACGCCGCCGGTGATGATGACGATGATGCCGAAGATGCCGCCGACCATGTAGACGTACCAGCTCAGAAGATTGAGCTTGGGAAACGCGAGGTCTTTGGCGCCGAGCATGATCGGCAAAATGAAGTTGCCCATCACCGCGGGAAT
>JBQCJC010000306.1:0-2908 GCA_051953135.1 Thermoanaerobaculia bacterium
ACGAGTGCGTTGACGAGGATGCCCACCGTTTTTTCGCCGGCACGCGTCACGACGACGAACCACTTCGTCTCCGGTCCGTGCTCGTGGTCGTCGCTGAGACCGAACGCGTCGGCGAGACGCAGCAGCGGCAGCGTGTAGTCGCGCAGCGTGAACACCTCGCGGCGCTCGACGGTGCGGATGTCGCGCGAGTAGATGCGCAGCGATTCTTCGACCGAGGTGAGAGGGATCGCGAACTTCTCGCCGCCGGCCTGGACGATCAACGCCTGAATGATCGCCAGGGTGATCGGCAGTGAGATGCGGAACGTCGACCCTTCGCCGGGGCGCGACATCACTTCGATCGTGCCCTTCAGCTCCTGAATGTTGCGCTTCACGACATCGAGACCGACGCCGCGTCCCGAGATCTCGCTCACCTGCGACGCGGTCGAGAACCCCGGCGTGAACAGCAGTTCATAGGCGCGCTGCTGATCGATGATGTCTTTCTCGCCGATCAATCCGCGATCGATCGCCACGCGGCGAATCTTCTCCGGATCGATACCGCGTCCGTCGTCGATCACATCGAGCACGACGGAGTTGCCCTGCTGATACGCGTTCAGCGTGACGTGACCGATCGAGCTCTTCCCCGCTTTGCGACGATCTTCCGGCGACTCGATCCCGTGATCGAGCGCGTTGCGGATGATGTGCATCAGCGGATCGGTCAGCTCCTCGACCATCATCTTGTCGAGCTCCGTGTCTTCGCCGCGCAGCACGAGCTCGATCTCTTTACCGAGCTCGCGCGCGAGCTTGCGCACGGTGCGCGAGAGTTTCGAATAGATCTGCCCGACCGGCACCATGCGAATCTCGATGACGGACTTCTGCAGCTCATTGAGCTTGCGATCGAGATTGCGCGAGATTTTTCCGAGCTCGTGCGACGCGAGCCGCGCCTGCTGCATCGTGATCGCGCGCGTCAGCCCTTCGAGCTGCGTCTTCTCGATGATCAGCTCGCCGACGATGTTCATCACGTGGTCCAGCTTCGAGATGTCTACGCGCACGGTCTGCGACAGCGATCGCAGCGACATCTCTTCTTCCGGCTGTTCGACCTGCGCGATGGCCGCGGCAATTGTTTCGACCACCGGTACGGGCGCCGCCGCGACCGCGGCCGGAATCTCCTTGCGCAGCGACGTGACCGTCGCATCGGGCGCGATCACTTTCACGGCGTCGGCGTCGAGCACCGAGCCGTAGAGCAGACGAAACGCGATGCCGTTGATGTTGCCGGTGGGAATCGCGGGCAGCGTCGAGATGACTTCGCCGGCATCGCTGAGATTCGCCGTCAGCGCGCGCAGTCGTTCATCGAAATCGCTGAAGTCGAACGTCACTTCGAGCGAGAGGATCGATTTGCCCGCGCGTACGTTTTCGAGCAGGCGATGCTCTTCGTACTCGGTGAGCGATTTTTTCGTCTGCTCGTCGAGCGTGAGTTGCGCGAATGGATCGTCGTGCTTTTGCTGCGGCTGCTGCGTGACGATCGCGTGGATGCGCGACGTCAGCGCGGTCATGTCGACGAGGCCGGAGAGCGACGGGTCGTTGATCGCGATGACCAGTCGATTGAGGCCGTCGACGGAGTCGTAGAGCAGATCGATGAGATCTTTGGTGATCGCGATCTTGCCCATGCGCAGGCGGTCGAGCATGTCCTCGAGACTGTGCGAGAGCTCGGAGATGTCGCCGAAGCCGAGCATGCCGGCCAGACCTTTGAGCGAGTGCACCTCGCGAAAGATCTTGTTGACCAGCTCCGGCCGCACGTTCTGCCCCTGCGTCTCGAACTCGACGAGATCGCGAGAGAGCGTGTCGAGCAGCTCTTCGGCTTCGGAGGTGAATTCTTCTTTGGCGCGATCGTCTTCTTTCGCCATGGACCATGGCGAGTGTACCAGCGGGCGCCACGAATGCGGTGCACTGGTGTCTATTGCAGTGTGGCCAGACGATTCGATGGACGAGAGTGGGTGAACGATATCGTCACCGGCGTTGTCATTGGGCTGGTCACGGGCAAACTCGCCTTTATCGTAGTGCCACCACCCGACGCAACCGAGCTGCTCGTGCAAGCTGGCTTGCTTGGTCTTGCAGGCGGGTTCATCAACCAGCCGGTTCGCTGGCTCCTGAATCTTCTGCGGGACGAGGACGGAAGCCAATGATGAAATCTGATTCGCCTGCGTCTCCGATGGCGACAATCGCAGCAATCCTCATCGCGACGATGTACGCAGTCGTGATTGCAACCGGTGTTCTCTTTGTATTTCTGACGGCCGTGGCGTGGGCGAAGGGGCTCAGTCTCGTCGAGTATCTGAATCTGACCTTTCCTCGCTATCGCGGTGAGTACACGCCGTTTCCGAAATACGGATACCTCGTGTTCAGCGCGTATGTACTCCTCGCGACATCGGTTGCGATCCACGCTCGAAAACGAGTCGCCGACGCATGGCTGCAACGGCGCCGACGCCAGAAGTAACGCGAACCACATCACAGACAACTCCGCGGCCGCGCCCCATCGTGTGCGCATGCGAAAACTCATCGCGTTGTTGTTCGTCGCTGTTTCTGCGTTCGCGGAGACGCCTGCGCGCGAAACGAGCGGCGATGTTTCGATCGTGCTGCCGGAGGGCTGGGTGCGAATCCCGGTGGCCGTGGCGATGGAGACGAAGTTCGATACGAAGTTTGCGGATCCTCAGTACAAGCGACGCGAGGGCGATCCGCAAGCGATCCCGATTCTCGTGATCCAGAAGATTCCGAAAAACGAAGACGCCGCCCCAACCGACCTTGGCGCATCAATCGTGATCGGGCGCATGACTTTGCCGCCGGTGGAGATCTCGCTGCGGGAGATTGCGGAGAATCTCGCGAACGCCTCGCCGAGTGCATTCGAGAGTGTCGTGATCGAGAAGCCGCTCACGGAAAC
>JBQCJC010000307.1:0-6867 GCA_051953135.1 Thermoanaerobaculia bacterium
TGAAAGCCGGCGCTCCGAAGCGAACGCTTACGCTCGTTCTCCTTCTCATGCTCGCGTGCAATCGCAAGCAACCGCCGCCTCCTGCGCCGCCCGTCGTCACCGTCGATCCTGCGAGCGTGGCCACGGTGCACATGGCGCGCATCACGAACGGGCCGCGGCTCTCCGGGACGTTGCAGCCGCAGCAATCGGCAGCGATTCTTGCGGAGACTGGCGGCACGGTTACGACGGTCAATGCGGCCGAGGGGCAGTTCGTGACGAAGGGGAGCGTGCTGGCGATCATCAGCGATGAGACCGCGGCCGCGAATGCACGCGGTGCACAAACTTCGGTGCAGTCCGCGGAAACCGCCGTCGTCACCGCGCGGCGCGATTTGAATCGATCGCAAACACTCGCGAACGCGGGCGCGGTTCCGAGGCGCGATGTCGATGTGGCGCGCAGTCAGCTCGCGACCGCCGAATCGCAACTCGCGCAAGCGCGCACACAACTCGCGCAGGCGCGCGAGCGTGTTGGAGATCAACGCGTCGAAGCATCGATCAGCGGCATCGTCAGTCAGAAGCAGGTCAGCGCCGGCACGGTCGTCACTCCCGGTGCGCCGCTCTTCACGCTCGTCGACCTCGGCACGTTGCAACTCGAAGCGAGCGTCACCGCTGAAGCGTTGTCCGCGATTCAACCGGGATCGCTGGTCGACGTCGAAGTGCGCGGCTATCCGAACGAACGATTCCGCGGCAACGTCACGCGCATCTCGCCCGCGGTCGATCCTGCGACGGGACAAGTGAAAGTCTTTGTCTCGATCGAGAACGCCGGCCGCAAACTCGTCGGCGGATTGTTCGCGGAAGGAACCGTCACCACCGTCGCGCGACAGGGACTCGTGGTACCGATCTCCGCGATCGATGACACGACTTCGAGCGCCGCGGTGATTCGCATCAACAACGGCACCACTGAACGCGTCCCCGTCGTCCTCGGCGTGCGCAACGAAGCCGAAGGCATCATCGAAGTCAGCGGTGTGAACGAAGGCGATCGCGTGCTCGCGGGACCGGCGCGCACCATCGCGCCCGGCACGAAAGTCACGGTGCGCTGATGTGGATCTCGAATTTCGCGATCGATCGTCCCGTCGTCACGGTCGTGCTGATGCTCGCGCTCGTGATCTTCGGCGTGTTCGCGATTCTGCAGCTCGAGACCGATGAGTTTCCGGAGATCGATGCGCCCGTCGTGGCGATGACGGTGCTCTATCCCGGCGCGTCGCCGGAAGTCGTCGAACAGGAAGTGATCAAGCCGATCGAAGACGCGATCGCATCCGTGAGCGGCGTCGACAAAATCACATCGACATCGCTCGATGGCTTCGGCCAGATCATCATCGAATTCGTCTTCGACAAAGATACGAACGAAGCGACGCAGGACGTGCGCGATGCGATCTCGCGCATTCGCGGCGAACTGCCGGCGGAGATGGAAGAGCCGATCCTGACGCGCTTCGATCCCGCGGATCTGCCGATCATCTCGCTCACGCTGACGTCGCAAAGCGTCGGTGTGCCGCAGCTCACGACGATCGCGGACGACATCGTCGAGCCCGAACTGCGCGGACTGCCGGGTGTTGCCGACGTGCTCGTTCGCGGCGGACTCGAACGACAGGTCGTGGTCGAAATCGATCCGAATGCGTTGCAGGCCGCGGGCGTCTCCATTGGACAAGTCGTGCAGGCAGTGCAGAGCCAGAATCTCGCGGCACCGGTCGGCCGCATCGAGAAAGACTTCATCGAGCAATCGATTCGCTTGCGCGGGCGCATTGATCGTCCTGAAGACTTTGCGCAGATCGTGGTGAGCAACTCGAATGGACGCTTGCTGCGATTGAGCGAAGTCGCGCACGTGAAAGACGCGACCGAAGAGCAGCGCACGCTCGCTTTGTACAACGGCTCCGAAGCGGTCGGCATCGACATCAAGAAATCGCAGGGCTACAGCACCACGGCTGTTGCGACGCGCGTGTTGCAGCGCGTCGATCGCATCAATCATCGACTCCCGCAAGGCGTGAAGCTGCAGATCATTCAGAACGCCGGCGATCGCGTCGCGGCATCGGTCGAGAGCGTGAGCAGCTCGCTCATCGAAGGATTGATCCTCACCGTCTTCACGGTTTTCCTCTTCCTCAACTCGTGGCGCTCGACCGTCATCACCGGTGTCGCGCTGCCGATCTCGCTGCTCGCCGCGTTCATCGTCGTGTGGATGTTCGGCTTCACGCTGAACACGATGTCGCTCCTCGGCCTCGCGCTCGCGGTCGGCATCCTCATCGACGATGCCATCGTCGTGCGCGAGAACATCGTGCGTCACGTCGAGATGGGGAAGGATCACTACACCGCGGCGAAAGAAGGCACGGCGGAGATCGGACTCGCGGTCGCGGCGACGACCTTCTCGATCGTCGTCGTGTTCGTGCCGATCGGATTGATCAGCGGCGTGGCGGGACAGTGGTTCCGGCCGTTCGCGGTGACGATCGCGTGCGCGGTGCTCGTGTCGCTGCTCGTTTCGTTCTCACTCGATCCGATGCTCTCCGCGTACTGGCCGGAGCCGCATCACGAACATCGAAAGAAACGCTGGATCACGCGCGTGCTCGATCGATTCAACGCATGGTTCGATCGACAGGCCACGCGCTATCAGGGCGTGATCGGATGGACGCTCGATCATCCGTGGGTCACCGTGGGAATTGCAGTGATCACTCTCGTCGCAGCGCTGGCGATGCCTGCGATGGGACTCGTCGGATCCGCATTCTTTCCGGTGGAGGATCGCTCCGAGTTCAACCTGACGGTCGAGACGCCGCCGGGATCTTCGTTGAAGTACACGCGATTGAAGAGCGAAGAAGCGGCATCGTCCGTGCGCGCGCTGAAAGGTGTTGCGTACACGTACACGACGATCGGCGGCGAATCCGGCTCGGTTGATGAAGCGAACATCTACGTGCGCTTGCTGCCACGCGATGAGCGTGATGTGCATCAGTCCGCGATCGAGAAGCAGGCGCGCGATCTTCTGCGGCGCATCGGCGGCGCTGACATCGCCGTCGCGGCAAGCGGCATGGGACAGGGCAAGCAGATTCAGATGCAACTGCAGGGTCCGGACTACGACAAGTTGCAGGAGCTTGCGGTGCAGGTCGAGAACGAGATGCGCAAAGTGCCGGGCGCGGTCGATGTCGGATTGTCGACGCGCGGACGTCGTCCTGAAATCGAAGTGGAGCTCGATCGCGCACTCGCGGGCTCGTTAGGCGTCGATGTGTTGCAGGTCGCGCAGGCGTTACGTCCCGCGTTCGCGGGCATCGACGCGGGTGACTGGCTCACGCCGGAAGGCGAGTCGTACGACGTGTACGTGCGGCTGACGCCGCAGTCGCGTACGACGATCACCGATCTGGAGTCGCTGCCGGTTTCGCGCGGAGGTGGAGCTGCGGCGATGCCGACATCCGGAGGGCCGCAACCACCGCCTTCCATGATTCCATTGTCGCAGGTCGCGCGCGTGCAGCAGGGGATCGGTCCCGGCGAGATTCAACGTCTCGATCGCGAGCGTGTCGTGACTGTCGGCGCGAATGCGGAAGGGAAGCCGTTGTCCGCGGTGATCGCCGGGATCACGCAGCGATTGAAGAATGTGAAGTTGCCGGCGGGCTACACGATCGGTCAGGGCGGCGAAGGTGAGGAGTCGCAGCAGGTCTTCGGCGACATGTTCGCGGCGATGGGCATGGCGGTGCTGCTGATGTACTTCGTGCTCGTGCTGCAGTTCGAGAGTTTTCTCGATCCGTTCGCGATCATGGTCTCGCTGCCGCTCTCTCTGATCGGCGTGATGATCGCGCTCGCGCTTACGCGCGACACGCTGAACATCATGAGTCTGATCGGCGTGCTGCTGCTGATGGGCATCGTTGCGAAGAACGCGATTCTGCTGATCGATTTCGCGAAGTGGCGCAATGAATCGGGAACGCCGCTGCGCGATGCGTTGATCGAAGCGGGACGCATTCGACTGCGGCCGATTCTGATGACCTCGTTCGCGCTGATCGCGGGCATGATTCCGGTGGCGATGGGCGCGGGCGAAGGCGCGGAGTTTCGCGCGCCGATGGGACGCGCGATCATCGGCGGCGTGGTGACCTCGACGCTGCTCACGCTGCTCGTCATTCCGACGATCTATGAGTTGATGGATCGGATGCGGGGCGGGGTGATGAGAAGGGTGAAGAGGATTTTCGGAGCGAACACGTAGCGGAGCGCCGCGCCGGCGTTCCGCATCAATGTCCGGCGCTCCGTCGTTTCGACGACGCCGTCGTCAATCGCAAATCGACGGTCGACAATCCGCGCGTCGCGAGGTACCACGGCTTCGTGATGCCGCTCGCGAGTCCCGCGGTGAACGGCAACTCGCTCTTCGCTTCGCCGCGTTTTGCGAATGCTTCGAGCAGTGCCAGCTCATCGTCATTGAGCAGACGATCGCGCGAGATCACGACCGTGCCGATGCGAAAGTGTTTCTGCGCGGTGGTCGATGATGGCAGTCGCGGACCATGCACGGCGATGAGATCGTTCACGCTGATCGTCGTCGCGTTCATCGTGCAGTTGTTGCAGAGCGTGCCGTCGAGAATCAGGCCGTTCTGCACCTGCGATGCGGGGATCAGCCCCATCACGTAAAGATCGAAGTCGGAGAATTCTTTCGTCACTGAGCCGTTCGTGACGCGCACCTGATTGTCCCCGATCGGCGTGATCGTGTACGGAAAATCGCCGCCGACATTCGTGCCCGGAATGTTGAAGCCCATGAGGCCGCGCGCCATCGTCGATGGCGGCCAGTGCGGGCCGGGTTGCAGGCGCGCGTTGTCGAGGAAGTTGATCCATTGATGTCCGGTCTCGTGCGAGAAGGCGGATTCGGCGCAATCGAAATAGGTGTCGATCGGAAAGACCGTGATGCCGAGGAGATGACCGGCGCTGCCGTATTGCGCGGTGTTGTTGATCGGCGGGAGGCCGATTCCGCTCACTTCGTTCTTCACGGCGAAGTGATAGCGATTGCTCGGATAGTACGGAAGCGTGTAGACGACCTGCACGAAATCGAATTCATCCGGGAAGTACGCGTAGAACTGCTGCACCGCCGCACGAACGTCGTCTGGCGTGAGGAGCGGCCGATAAAGATTGAGGATGCGTGTCGTCTGACGCGCGTTGTTCGCGCGCGTCGTGACCGGTACGCGCGGCGTGTTGTCATCGAGCACGCTGAGGAAGAGGTTGTACGACGCGTACGTCGCGCCGTTTTTCAGGAGACGCGCGTAGCCGAGGAAATTGCGATTGACGTCGGAGACGTCGAAACCGGCGAGAGCTTTGCCGGCGGGCAATGTCGCGACGTAACGACCGTTACCTTGCGGCGTGAACATGAGCTGACCGCCGCTCTGGTAATCGAGACGCACTGCATCGACATTCGATTGTTCCGCGACCGCGATTTGTATCGTCACTTGAATCGGTTCCGTGCGCGTCGTGCGAATCGTCATCGGATCGAAGACGACCCACTCGACCTGCGCGTGAGCGAGGGGACAAGGCAGAAAAACCAGAAGCGTGACGAGAACTCGGATTCGCATGCGCGGCGCATTGTGCGCGAGCCGCGCCGCACCATCACGCGAGCGGCATCACGCTTTTTGTTTTTCGTGTCAGCAGCACCGCGAGCACCGCCGCGAGCGAAAGCGCCGCACCGGTGAAGAACGCCGCGTGCGGCGAAACACGTTGATAGAGCAATCCGAACAACGCGGTGCCGGCGAGGACGCACAAGCCACTCGTCAGATAGAACGCGCCAAAGCTCTTGCCACGCGTCTCGGCGGGAACGAGATCGGCGATCCACGCGCGCTCCGCGCCTTCCGCGAGCGTGAACGGAATCGCGTAGAGCACGAAGAGAATCACAAACATCGTCAGCGACTTCGCGAAGGGGAAGGCGAGATAGATGACCGCGTAGAACGTCCAGCCCGCGATCAACAGATATCTGCGATCGACGCGATCGGACAACGCGCCGGCGCGTGTGGAGAAGAGCGATTTGATGACGTGATGCGCCGCCCACAGCAGCGGCAGCATCGCGGTCGATACACCTGCCGCATGCGCTTGCAGGATGAGAAACGCGTCGCTCGAATTCGAGAGGGAGAAGAGTCCGATCGCGATAAGTGGTTTGACGAGTGCCGGCGGCACGGCGATGTCGGTTGATTTCGCGGGGTGCGGCGCCGACGGAACGTCGCGCAATAGAAAGATGAGCATCGCCACGCCGATCGCGCCCGGAACAACGGCGAAGAAGAACGTGGCGCGCAGCGACCATCCGAATCCCTGCAGGAGGAGCAGCGCGAGGAGTGGTCCGACGATGGCGCCGGTGTGATCGAGCGCACGATGGAATCCATACGCCCGCCCGCGATCCTCGGCCGGCGTGACGTCCGAGATCAGCGCATCGCGCGGCGCGGAGCGCGCCCCTTTGCCCGCACGATCGATCAATCGCGCCGTCAACACGAGCGGCCATACCGTCGCCGCGGCGATCAGCAATCGCGATGCGGCCGCGAGCGCATATCCGCCAACGATCAGCGGCTTGCGACGTTTCGCCCGATCCGACCACGCACCGGCGTAGTACTTGAGGATGGATGCAAGTCCATCCGCGGTGCCCTCGATCAACCCGATCACGATCGGCGACGCCCCAAGCGTGGCGGTGAGAAAGACCGGCAGGAGCGGATAGATCAACTCGCTCGCCGAATCATTCAGCAACGCGGCGATGCCGAGAAGGACGACCTGGGGTTCGAGGCGGCGGCGAGTTTGCGGCATGTGGCGGGAGCTTAGTCGAAGGCGAGTGATGAGCGAGCGATGAGAGATGAGAGATGAGAGATGAACGATGAGTGATGAGCGATGAACGATGAGCGATGAAGCTTAGCG
>JBQCJC010000308.1:0-12098 GCA_051953135.1 Thermoanaerobaculia bacterium
CGATGATTAGCGCGCGGCGCATCACGCTTCACTCCTTCGAAATTCTTCGAACCACGACCGCAGATCGTCGCCGCTCTCTTCCGCGCCCGCTTTGCGCACGTACACGACCTGAGCGGCGATCCAGAACGGCTCGATCGCGCAAAACGCACCGGCGATGAGCATCAGGATGTAACGGCGATTCGCACCGAAAAGCGTTTGCCAGCGCGGCGCATCGAATCCGCCGATCGCGCCCGCGGCCCATTGTCCGATCGCAAATGCGCCCGCGAGGTTGATGAACGCGACTACCGCGCCACAGAGGAACACGAGCACCAGCGCGACGAGAATCGTCATGTGCTTCGTGTAGCGAAAGATCAATCGAAATGGATTCGCGAGCGAAACGCGCTCATTGAGCTCCATCGTGCCGATCGCGAGTCCGGAGAACACGACCGCCACGATGTAGCCCACGCACGTGAACAGCGAGAGATATCCGACGAGCGCCGCCGATGCGGACGTGAGCACGTAGCTCGCGAGTGCGGCGATCGGAACGCGCCACGCGCCGCGGCCCGGCGTGCCGTTGCGCGCGAGCGAGAGGCGGCATGCGCGCGCATAAATCGCGCGGCCCCACGTGGCGATGAGAATCGCGAAGACGATGAGGTTTGCGGTGGCGCCGAGGAGATTGCCGTAGTGCGGTGCGTTGCCGCCGAGCTCGATCAGTTGATCGAGAAAAATCGCTTGCAGATAACGAAGCGGGAGTGACGTGAGGATCACGAGCCCGATCCACGACGGCCCCGTCATCGAAACGACCTCGGTCGCTTCATCGAGCACGGAGGTCGTGGAGAGCGACGCGCGAATCAAAACCAGCTCGCGATCAAAGCGCCGGCCCAGACCATCACTCGCGCGCCGGTAAATAAGAGGATGAGCGACGTGACGATCACGGCCAGCCATCCGAAAATCGGAGAACGCTCGACCTGCGCTCCACGCTTTGCACCGAGACATGCGGCGCAATGCCAGATCCCGTCCCACTGCGTTGCGCACTCCTGACACAACATCTTTTTGCACGACATGCATCGCGCGAAAACAGGACGCTGTGGGTGAACTGCACAGACCTGGACGGACATCCGCGGGCAGTTTAACAAGTTGTCGTGTGCATACAATCGGCACGTGATCGAAACCGACAGACAGCGACAGTGGATCGTGTTTCTGCTCGTACTACTCGCCATTGGCCTGGTGGGAACGGGCGCGTTCATCGCGCAACGCATTCACATGGCGCGAGCTGCGCGAATGCGAGCGGTCGCTGTGTCTGTCCATCGTGATGCGCCAATCGCGACATGGGAAGGGCAGTCGTTTTATCGCGGCGATCGCGTGCACATCGTGCAATGGTCCGGAACGTTCAAGCCTGACGAAACGGGATTCCCGGAAGAAGTCGAAGCCGGCGTTGGGCGCGTCGGGACGCTGATCGCGGGCGAGCGCCGTAAGAGCAATCAGTATGTGACGATCGATCCCAACGAGCCGATTCAAATCGTGCGGGTGCGATGGGATCCACAGACCTGGCCCGTGATGCACTCGGAACGAAGCGTTGCACTGGGCGCATTCGAGGCCACGATTCACGTCAGCTACCTCGACAACGGTCGTCGTGATTGACAACTCGCGACTCTGTCCGTACAGTGACGCCACTGATGCCCACGACCCTTTTTGCTTTTGCGTTTTATTACCGCTACGGCAAGTAGCGTGGGCGAGACGTGCGCCCCGCGGATAGGGGCGCTCGACCGGCTAAGGCACAACGAGAACCTCTTCCCGCGGCGGGAAGAGGTTTTTTGTTTATGACGCAACCTGATGCCGAAGCTGAGCTGAAACGGTTACGGGAAGCGATCGATCGCGTGGACGAGGTGCTGGTCAAGCTCCTCAATCAACGCGCGAAATACGCAGTCGAGATCGGCGAGATCAAAGGTGTACTAGCGCTTCCGGTTTATTCACCGGAGCGGGAGAAGGAAGTCTTGCGGCATGTCGAGGAATCGTCAGCCGGTCCGCTCGATCCCGCATCCATTCGTCGATTATTCGAGCGCATCATCGACGAATCCCGCCGCGTCGAGCGCGAAAGCGCCGCCATCCCTCCTCAATGAACCCCAATCCATCCTGAACAGGAGCTTTCAATGATTATCGTGATTCAGAAACACGCCCCGGAACCGAGTATTGAGCACGTCGTCGCCGAATTGAGCGGTCGCGGCTTCGACGTCCATCGATCCACCGGTTCCGATCAAACCGTCCTCGGCATCGTCGGCCGCGTCGACACCCTCGATCCTCGCGAATTCGAATTATTCGAAGGCGTACAGGAAGTTGTGCGCGTCAGTGAGCCTTACAAACTCACGAGCCGTACGTTTCGCCCGGAAAATACCGTAGTCAAAGCGCGAGGTGTGGAAATCGGCGGCGACAAAGTCGTCGTGATGGCCGGTCCTTGCACCATTGAGAACGAAACGCAAATGTTCGAAACCGCGCGACGGGTTGCGCGCGCCGGTGCGCGAATCCTACGCGGCGGCGCCTACAAACCGCGTACCTCGCCTTACGCGTTTCAGGGGATGGGCGTAGAAGGTCTGAAACTGCTGCGCGCAGCAGGGGATGAAAACAACATGGCGGTCGTCTCCGAAGTCATGGAGATCTCGCAGATTGAAAAAATGCTCGAGTACGTCGATATCCTGCAAGTCGGCGCGCGCAACAAGCAGAATTTCAACTTACTGTCCGCGTTAGGCCAGGTGCGTAAACCAATCTTATTGAAACGCGGTATGTCCGCCACGATTCAGGAATGGTTACTTGCCGCCGAATACATCATGTCCGGCGGCAACTACGAAATCATCCTCTGCGAGCGCGGCATCCGTACGTTTGAAACCATCACCCGCAATACCTTCGACATCGCCGCCATCCCCGTGTTGAATAAACTCTCCCACTTACCCGTGATTGGCGATCCCTCGCACGCGGTAGGACGCCGCGACAAAGTCATGCCGGTCGCCCGCGCAGCAATTGCAGCCGGTGCGGATGGTCTGCTCATTGAAGTGCACCACGATCCCGAGAAAGCCGTATGCGATGGCCCACAGTCGCTCTACCCCGAGCAATTCACGAAGTTGATGGATGAATTGAGGATCATTGTGCCGGCGGTGGGGAGGAGTTTGTAGGGTTGGGTCTATGACCAGTGTGATCGAGACAACCGACGCATTTGAGATCGGCACAGCCGGTCTCATTGTGGCGTCTGTGCGACGTGTCGGCGTCGCGCTGGTCATAGAGATGCGTTCGTCCGAGGTTCAATGGACACTCACGGTCGAAGGCGAGGGGTTGGGCGCGATGCCCGCCGGTGCGTCAATCGTGTCCGTTCGTGCACACAGGAATGACGGTACGCTCGAGATTCGATTCGCCGATGGACAAGTGTTTACCGTTCACGGCGACGCGCACTATGAGTCGTGGCAACTGCTGTCATCGGCGGGCGATCGCTTGATCGCAGTCCCGGGAAACGGGATCGCGGTCTGGCGGTCGTAATCGTCTATCATCGCGCCCCATGCGTCGGGTCCTTCTCTGCCTTTCTCTCACCGCCACTCTCTTCCGCTGCGCGACCCCCGCGCCCGCGCCGGCTCCCACACCGGAACCAACGCCTGTGCAATCAGCGCCTGCAGTCGAAGAGAAGGTCATTGGCAAGGTCACAGTGACCGCATCCGCGCTCAATGTGCGTAAAGACGCCTCCGCCGATGGAGAAGTACTGTCGCAAGTAAAGAAAGGCGCGTCGCTCGACGTCCTGTCCAAAGACGAATCATGGACAAAAGTGCGCCTGACCGACGGCACCACCGGCTGGGTCGCCTCCCGCTTCGTAGCCGAGCCGAAATCCTCCGCCAGTAAGAAACCCGCGACAACGAAAAAAGGCTGCCCCGCCGATTCCGATTACGCCTTCCTCGAAACCCCCACCCCCCGCTTCTCCGACAGCAGCGCCCACGGCGTCGTCATTGTGGAAGCCACGGTCAATACAGCCGGCACCGTCACCTCGACAAAGCTAATCTCCAACAGCACCGGCGACGAAGCACTCGCGTTCCTGACCGAGAAGGAAATTCAATCCGCGAAGTTTTCCGCGCCCATTCGTAATTGTGTGGCGAGGTCGTTTATTTTTACGTATCGGCGTTCGTTTTGAGGAGTGACTACGCATTTGTCGTCGATCCTTCATCGAGGGCACTGAATGTGTCTATGACGGTGTCTGGTAGCTGGAGGCCCACGCATGCCTCCGACAGATTGTCTCGTGCCTTTCGGTAGGTTGCTGCGCTGCATGTCTCTGATGAGCGGATAGTTGGCTGCTTTTGTGAGCGCTATCCATGTCGGCAATTCATCTTGTACATATAGTGAACCGACTGAGGCACTGAGGAGTTTGGGCGCATTCTTCATGAAACCCCGACACGACCGATGCTTTGCTCGAAAGCTACAACAGGTGTCGCTGTGCTCTGGCGGCTGAGCTCGATACTGTGAATATATGATCGGTGCGGGTGAGAATGTAGTCGCACTGTCGAGTGCAAAATTTTGCACGTTATTATTGATGCCGCTGGCGCGACCCTGTGCGGCGGCGTGCTTTGCACATTTAACTGCACAATGTCTGGATGCTAGCCAAAGACCATAAAGCCGCGGGTTACGTGTCTGTGCTTGCCGTCACAATGAAATGGATCTTTCAGGATTGACGGATGTTCATTCATCATGCGATCCTTGATTCCGTCAGTCGGATCCTGTCCTTAAAAACTTATCACTTGGACCTCCGCATCTGTATCGTTCGATCCAGTGCGCGGCGGCCCGAATTACCTCAAGTGTCGCGGTAGCTCTGTTGCGCGACCGTGGTGCTCGATTTGCGTCTTGTACAAGGAGATATTGATGAAGCTCGTCCGCGCGATTGTCATTCTCGTTACCTCGCTTTTACTGGTGCCCGTGGTTCTGGCCCAGCACGGCACGGTGACTACGAGCGGCGTTGGTACGACCGGCGTCCAGATTGAATCGGATAGTTCGTATCCGGACGTCAGTGTAAAAACCGGGAACAGTACAACCTCTGGATTTCGCGTATTCAACTCGAGCAACACCACGCTCCTTAGCGTCAATGCCACGGGGGACGTTGCGGTTGGTACGAGTGCGACTCCTCCTGAACGGTTTTACGTCTTCAAGGACGCGGATGCGCGGACGATCGCGATGGTCGAGAACCCGAACAGTGGCGCAAATGCGTCCGCGGGCTTTCATGCACAAGCTGGTCCTGCTGTAGTGCGCCTGCAGGCGCACGGTATCGGACGCACGACTACCATCCGCTACGGTCTTACATCGCTGGCGGGATGGTCGGAACTTTATACGACCAACGGTAATGGACTCGTAGTCGGAACATACAATGCGGCTCCGCTGGTCCTTGGGACGAGTAGCGCAAACCGTCTTCACATCACTGCCGACGGGAAAGTCGGATTGGGAACTGCGAATCCCTCGACGAACATGAACGTCTATGCCGGCCCGACTGCGGACGCATTAATCGCATTGGGCGCCGATGCGTCCGCTGCAGGTCCCGGGATGAGCATCGGATACGCGGGGCAATCGCTGGGACGCGGCATCGGTGTCATCAGCGTGCGCCCGGACGCCTCGGCAACGGCGCCGAATCCCTCGTTACGTTTCATGACCGCCGATGTTCAACGGATGATCGTGACCGCCGACGGCAAAATTGGTGTTGGAACGACTTCGCCGAGCAGCGCGTTCGACGTTGTCGGTAATGTCGCCGGAGTCGGGCTACGCGCGATTGATCCTTCGGCCATCAACACCGGATTTGGAGCGGGTGTCGAGTTCGCTGGCAAGTACGATGTCGCCGGAAACTATTCGACGTACGGAATGATTCGCGGTTCCAGACAGAATGTGCCAGCAGGCGACCGGACGGGTCGTCTTAGTCTCCAGACCAGCGACAATGCCGGCGCGCTCGTCGAAGTTGCACGATTCAGCCCCGGCTCGATGGTTGTTACTGGAAATGCTCACTTCAACGGCATCGTCACTGGAACCGAAATTCGAGCGACTTATCAGGATGTCGCGGAATGGGTGCCGTCGCGCAATGACCTCGAGCCTGCCACCGTGGTGGTGCTGGACGAGGTTCTTGGAAACGGCGTGAAGCCCTCTCATCGCGCTTACGACACAACAGTCGCAGGAGTTGTCTCCGCACGTCCAGGCATTGCGCTCGGCGAGGCCGGAGTTGGAAAAGAACAGATCGCAACGACTGGTCGCGTTCGGGTCAAGGTCGACGCCACCGTCGCTCCGATTCGCGTTGGGGATCTCCTTGTCACAAGTGACAAGAGCGGATTCGCCATGAAATCGATTCCGGTCGATATCGCTGGAATCTCCATGCATCGCCCGGGCACCATTGTCGGCAAGGCACTCGAGTCGATCGAGAGTGGCGAAGGGGAAATCCTCGTTCTGCTTTCGCTTCAATAGCGAGGGTCGCCTGCGTCGTTCATCGTCTCGTTTTCTGTGACGAGCGTCGTTGTCATCCATGGCGCTTGCTCTATCGAACGAGAGGGCCGTCAAAACGTGCGTGACGCACGATCGGTTTGCGTGATGACGCCGCAACTGGATCACGGTGCGAGCTTCGATATATCGGGAGACATGATGCGAGTTTTAAGCTTCTTGATGTTTATTCTGCTTTGTGCTGGCGCGTTAAACGCCGCACAACCGCCTGCGAACCTACAGATCGAACTCGCCCCTGCACGCGTGTCGATGACTGGTGTAACGCCTGGTGGGAAAGTCATTGTCTTTGCGGTCACTCTCCAAAGTGAGCGCGGCATGCAGACGCTCCGTCGCTTTGAGCAGGTGATGGTCGACGATGATCGTAACGGTATCGTCGTTCTCGATCCGAACGGTGGCGTTCCTTTACGTTCGATCTGGACAGCCGTGGACCTGGCGAGCGGTGCGAAAGCGATTCGCGTACCTGCTGGTTTTGATCTGAACGATCGCCAAATCGATGCGCGCGAGTTCCGAAAAGACCCGGCAGGCGTACTTGACGCATTTTTTCAAGAGGCGCTTTCGCTCGATTTTCTCCTGGTCCGGCCCGGTGCCGGAGCATGGCAATTACGAGCGCGCGAGGGCGGGAGTCGCGACGGGGATCGGGCGCGCGACGGGAAACTCTCGGTCGTTTTTGAGGATGCCCAGCCAATGGATACCGATTTCGGAAAAGCGCCCAAACACCTCAAGGCCGGCGACGTCCTGATTGCGATTGATCCGGGCCGGCTCGAACTAATGACGGCGACCATTTCGAAATAGGAGGATCTGCGATGAAACGAACGCTACAACTCCTCCTGCTTGTCTCTCTCTGCGCTGTACGCCTTTTTGCCGAAAAGCCTCCCAGCATCGAGCTTGGATTCAATCCGGACCGAGTCTATGACTTCGGTGAGCTGGATTCCGTGAACCTGCTCAATGGAAATCTGATCGTGCAAATCCCGATCGGAGAGCCCAGGTATGTTAATGCCGGGTTCAGTTACGGTTTGACGCTGGTCTACAACGGTAAGGTTTGGGATTACCGCAGATATTACGATTCGACTCGCGGCGATACGTACGTCTATTCGGAGCCGAACTGGCGATCGAACGCTGGTGTCGGATGGCGCGTTTCGCTTGGACGCCTCCTTCCTCCGAGTACGCCGACGCAAAGTTCGCCGTCGAATGAATCGCTTGTATGGGTGTATGAAAGTCCTTCGGGAGATGAGCATTCATTCACGCCAAACATTGGAGAAAATCCTGATACCGCAACGACTCAGATTACGGGCGATCGTGCACACCTGCGGCTGATCAAAAATACTTCCGAATCTCGCTATGTCGAGTTCCCGAATGGCGACAGGCATGAGTTCCGGAAAGAACGCGGACGCTGTTTTCTGCGGAGGATCGATGATCGTTTCGGAAATAATGTCACGATCGACTCCGTGTGGCGGGACCCGAGCAACTCAGCAAATGCGCGAGAAGCGGGCTGGATTCTTAAGGATTACGAGAGTGGGTCCGGTACGCCGTTGCGTACGAACTATGTGGATTTTCTGCCGGCATCGGCGGTCGCGCAGGGATCCCTGGAGTACAACAACAACATCGATGGCGGCCAACTCGTCTCCTCCATCCGGCTCGCAAAATTTGGCGGCGGGTATTCGGAGTATTCGTTCGTTTATGGCGCGGAGACGGTCCCGTGGGGATGTGGTCACCACCCTGACCCGAACGATGATGACTCGCTCCGCGGCAGTGTCACGACTCTGCCGCTATTGAAGAAAATCATCCTGCCCGATCCTGAACATACGGCGTTCACGTTTTCCTATTACACCGCGGACGCTATCGGCTCGGACGTCAACGCGAGTATCGGTGCCGGACTATGTGGCTCCGGAATGCTGCGAAGTCTGCAATTGCCGACGTTCGGTACGGTTTCTTACGAGTACCAACAGTACCAATTGCCGGAAACGACTTGCTCGGACGGTGCGTATGAGTTCATCAATCCGGGCGTCAAACGCAAAACGATGTCTGACGGCCGGCAGTGGGACTACATTCTCACCCTCGGGCAACCGATTTCTCTTACACCCACCGAGGTAGCTCAGATCGCGTCCGGCTGTGGCGCTGGCCCGGAAGCTCCCGGAATTCCACCCGCGGATGTAAGTGTACGTCCGCCAAGACGATGGGCGCGTACGTCGGTGCTGGGGCCGGCGGTCGATTACCTTCTCCCTGGTGGAACGACGTCGCTGCGGCGCACACGGCAAGACAGCTATTTCTACGTATGGACCCGGCCAGGGCCAAGCGACCCATTTGCTCCGACTGCGGATCCCGATTCGCTTACGTTCGGCGAGCCTGTGACGACCGGTGTGCCGCCCGCGAATGAGTTGCTCGGTCCGCCTTGTGGACTCTATGACTGTGGCTCCGCGGATCAGTCTGCGGCCGATGAGGCAGCGCCATCGACACGCCGGCGGTTGTCAACGCAGTTTTATGAAGGTTGTGCGAACGATGCAACCGGGGATTGCAGCAGTGGTAGGCTGATGCGGTCGACCTATCTGCGAATGCCTTTGCCAACGGGTTTTCTGACCGGAGGCGGTGCTGTATTCGAATACGCCCCGGAATCGTCCAAAACCGTTTACCACGACGATTCCGGATGCAGCGGTGTGTGCTGGATCAAGACGACTAATTCACTCAAAGACGGTGCGGGTAACTACAAGCAAACCCTCGTGGAAACCAACTTCCCCGAAGGGGGTGGTTACACGTCGTTTACGAATTACTCCGACTGGCTCACGGGCGACGCCTTTTCGTCGAGAGCCTGGATCCTCGGGTTGTATGATCGAATTGATCGTACAGAGGGCTCCAGCACTGCTACTACCGACTATTGTTTCGAGCCTACAACGGGATTCCTGAATGCCACGCGCGTACGAAAGGGCGGCGCCGGCCGAACCGGTGAGGATCTGCTGGCCCGTTATAAGGCTGATGCAAAGGGAAACCTCGTATCTGAAAAATTTTACGGCGGCGATGACGCGACGCTGGCGACGAACGTTGCCTGTCCAGCCGTCGGTACCCTTCCCGCATACAACATTTTTCACACGTACCAGCGCGGCCGACGCGTGAAGTCTGAGTATTGTGCTCCTACTACTGACGAGAATACGTGCGGTAGCTCGATTCTAACGACGTTCGATGTGACGCTCGATTCTACGGATGCACCGACGTCCTCTCGCAACGCGTCGCAGATTCAAACCAATTATTCTTACGACGTCTATGGACGTCTGCAGACAATCACCCCTCCGGCCGCACTTGCGAAAACGGCGTACACCTATTCGGCGGCGGAATGGTCGGGAGGTGCAATATCCCGCAATCCGTTGATCACGGAGACGGCAAAGGACGGCACCAACGTTCTTGCAACGAGTACTTATGAGTTCGACGCATTCGGACGCCCCTGGCGGTTGAGTAAGTCTCTTCCCAATGACAAGGTGTCGGTCGTCGAGACAGTTTTTGATAAGCAGGGTCGCAAGAAGAGCATTTCCCAACCGTTCGAACGAGCGTCCCATCCCACCTCCGTGACCACGCTTTACGGCACGGACTGGACCCAGACAATTTTCGATTCGTTTGACCGGCCGCTGAAGATCACGGCACCGGATTCGACCGTGACGTCGTTCTCTTACACCGGCGACCGTAAGATCGTGACCACCGTCGACGTTGCCACGTCGGCATCGGCGACAACACCGGTATCGCGGACCGAGTATTACGATGCTCAACGCCGTCTGCGGCGCGTGGAGGAATCCGGAACAAACACGAGTACAACAGTCCCTGTCGGCGGTACGACAATCACGTCCTATGACTATGACGTCGGTGGGCGCTTGACGCATGTATCGATGACCGCTGGATCCGTTACCCAGGAGCGAGCATTCAATTTTGATTTCCGTGGGTTTCTGACAAGCGAACAGCATCCAGAGAGCGGATCGACTTCCTATTCGAAGTACGACGCAAAAGGGCACGCCAGACAGCGGACCGACGCTGACGGCGGGATTGTTTCGTTTGCTTTTGACGCCGCGGAACGACCGCTGCGGGTTTGTGCCGGGGCATTGCCATGTGACAGCGGCGGGATCAAGGAGTTTACCTATGGAACCGGTCAACTCACGACGGACCTCAACGGAACGTTGAAAACGGCGGTGCGCCGGAACAATCTGCCGTCCGTGGGACAGATCGACGTGACGGAGTCGTATCGCTATTCAACGACGACCGGCCTGCTCTCCGGGCGATCGACGCTCGTTGAAAACGTCAATGGAGGCACTCGTTCATCGATCAATCAGTTCGATTACGGTATCGATGAGTACGACAAGTTTGGCAAGCCAACGAAGCTCATCATGCCGACGTGCACGATTTCGTCCTGTGGTACGTCGCAGGGGCTCACGTCTGTAATGTATTCGCGTAAGGCAGGCTTTCTGACGTCCGTGGTCGATTTCGCGAACCTTGGCTACCACCCGTCCGGAATGGTTGCCGCGGTCACACATCTTTCGACACCGAACGTGATGGACTCCTATTCCACCACGAATGGTATGGCGCGCCCGAGCCGAATCACGTTCGGCGGCGGTGCCTCGGAATGCCCGTTACCGACCGCGTCCTTGATCAGCGCGCCGGTGTCTCTGTGCCAGGGAGGGTCGGGCACTGCGTCGGTTCCTACGCGAAGCGGCATTAGCCATACATGGCGGATCACCGGCGGAACGATTACATCGTCAACGAGCGGCGACTCCATTACGTTTGCTGCTTCGGGAACCGAGCAGGTGGTTCTGACCGTCCGCGCTACGAACACTTGTGCGTCTTACGTGGAAACCGAGACTACAGTGGCGACCAATGGGCCGCCGGCGCAGCCGTCGATTACCGCTCCATCCTGCGTCGATACATCCGGCACGGCGTCGGTTGCGGCCGTCAGCGGAATTACACACAGCTGGTCGATTCAGGGCGGAACATTCATTTCGGGATCCACTGGTGAAGTCGTGACGTTCCAGCCCAACGGCACCGGTGCCATTACGTTGACCGTAACCGCTACGAACGCCTGCAATACGACAGCGACGAAATCAGTGACCGTTTCAAGCAGTTGCGGCGCACCGTCGGCCTCGACCATTTCTGGTCCAACGACAATCTGTGGCAGATCCTATGGAACTGCATCGGTAAGCCCGCGCAGTGGAATTACCCATACGTGGTCGATCACTGGCGGCGCAATTACGTCTTTGTCGACGGGTGAGTCAGTGACCTTCCGTGTTGATGCGATTGGCACGGCAGTCTTGACGGTGACGGCTACAAACTCGAGTGGATCGACGGCAAGTTCTATTCAGATCCCGATTGTGCCGACTCCGACCGCCACGTTAGAGGTCCGTACCAGCCTCCCGATCCTGCGTGGCGCCGGTGCTCAACTCAAAGTGGTTTTGGAAGGAGCGGGTCCCTGGGACCTGGTTTGGTCGGACGGTCTCGAGGAGACCGTATCGGTCTCGCCACACTACAGGACTGTTAGTCCAACTACTACGACCATGTACGATCTTACTTCGGTCACGAGTCCAAGCTTCGAGTGCGCATTTCTCGTATTGGGTTCGGCACAAGTGACGGTCGTTTTACCTGCGCCGGCATGGGTGAAGGCG
>JBQCJC010000309.1:0-10201 GCA_051953135.1 Thermoanaerobaculia bacterium
GTAACGGACATCGTCGGCACCGGGGAGCACGCGATCGAGGGGGTGCGCCGCGGGGCGCCGGATCTCGTGCTGATGGATGTGAAGATCAAAGGTCCGATCGACGGCATCGAAACCGCGCGGCAGTTGCGTGCGCACTACGACATTCCGATCGTCTTCCTCACGGCGCATGGCGACGCGGCGACAGTCGAGCGCACGCGCGCGATCGCACCGTACGGCTATCTGCTGAAGCCGTTCGACGAGCGCGATCTTCATCGCACGGTTGCGCTCGCGCTGACGCGATATCGGGATGAGCATTCACGGCTCGCGGTTTCCGAGGAGACGCTGTGGGAGAGCGAAGAGCGCTTTCGATTGCTCGTCGATGCAATCGATGATTACGCGCTGATTCTCGTCGATCCGGAAGGGCGCATCGCAAGCTGGAACGCGGGAGCGGAGCGCCTCTTCGGATATGCCGCGGACGAAGTGATCGGACAGTCGTCAGCGATCTTCTATCCGGTCGACGAACGCGATTTCTCGAACGTCGCGGAGGTTCTGCACAACGTCGATACTCGTCTCGAACGCGAAGGCTGGCGCGTTCGGAAAGACGGGACGCGCATTCTCGCGCACAGCGTCATTCATCCGAGTTACGACTCGCGCGGAGTGCTGCGCGGATACGCGGTGATCACCCGCGACGTAACGCAGCAGCGACAGCTCGAATCACAACTGCTGCAAGCACAGAAATTCGAAAGCCTCGGCCGGCTGGCGGGCGGAATCGCGCACGACTTCAACAACATGCTCATGGTCATCTTCGCGCGATGTGAGTTGCTCAAACGCATGCTGCCGGAAAACCAGCAACCGCTGGTCGCGGACATTCGCAACGCCGCGATGAAGAATCGCGCGTTGATCGAACAACTCCTCGCCGCGTCACGCAAGCAGGTCCTGCAGCCGCAGCCGGCCAACGTGAATGACGTCGTGCGCTCGACGCTCGATCTGCTCGCCGGCACGCTCGGCGAAGACATCACGTTGCGCTCGGATCTGCAGCCGACGTTGTGGCCCGTGTTCGCCGATCCCGGGAAATTGCATCAGGTGCTGCTGAATCTCGTCGTCAACGCGCGCGACGCGATGCCCGGCGGCGGGCTGCTCATCATCGAGACTCGTAACTTTCGCGCGGACTCCGCATACGTGCGACAGCATCCCGGATTGCGCGAAGGCGAGTACGTCGTGCTCGTCGTGACCGACACCGGTACCGGCATTCCGGAAAACATTCGCCAGTCGATCTACGATCCATTTTTCACGACGAAAGATCCCACGCGCGGCACCGGTCTCGGTCTTGCCGTGGCGCGCGGCATCGTCGAGCAAACCGGCGGATTCATGTGGCTTTACTCGGAAGTCGGCCAGGGCACGGCGTTCAAGATTTTTCTGCCGCGTCATCACGCCGTTCTTCCTCTGGCTCCTCTCGATGTCGTCGACGGCGATCCGATTCCCAGCCGCGGCGATGAGACGATCCTGCTCGTCGAAGACGAAGCATTGCTGCGCACGGTCATTCGTGAATCGCTCGAGGAGAATGGATATCGCGTGCTCGAGGCTTCGTCAGCCAGCGAGGCGTTGCACATCTCCGACGCGTACGACGATGTCATTCATCTGCTGCTCACCGACGTCGTCATGCCGCGCATCAACGGCGCGGTGCTTGCCGCGCGCCTGGCGAAAGAACGTCCCGAGGCGCGCGTCATCTTCATGTCCGGCTACACGGACAACGTCATCGTGCACAAAGGCGTTCTCGATGCAGGCGTGCGATTCCTCGAAAAGCCGACCACGACCGCGTCGCTGATGCGCGCCGTACGCGATGCGTTGGACGAGAACTGATTCGCGCGCGTGGAAGCGCGCGCAACGTTTCTTCGTTCCTTCCTCTCGATGCTGACGCGCCCTCCCATCTTCACCGTGCTCTGGCGGGGCTGGTGCCGCCGCTGCCCGCGTTGCGGCGAAGGACGCGTGTTCAAGAAGTGGCTCGACATGCACGAGCGTTGTTCGTCGTGCAATCTGCTGTACCTCCGCAATCAGGGCGATCTGTGGTTGTTCATGATCATCACCGATCGCGTTCCGATTCTCTTCGGCATCGCCGCGCTCTACTTCGGCCTCGGCCCGCGCGGATGGATGACCACCGGCGGGTTCTTCGCCGCGATGGCCATTCCGGTGATTCTCACGCTGCCGCAGCGACAAGGACTCGCGCTCGCGCTCGATTTCCTCGTGCGCATCCACATGCCCGATCCGTCGGATGAACTGCATCGAGACGCGGAAGCGCAGCGCCAGTCGCAAGTGGCACCCGCGTCGCGATCGGGCGATACTGCGAACGCGTGAAGTCGTATGCCCTGCCTCTCGGGATTCTGAAACGCGAGCCGCTGCTGCTCGCGCGCTTCGCGTTTTCCTCGTTCGGACGTTCCGCCGCCACCGCCGTCACGATCCTGCTCATTCGCAAATTTCTCACCGCGGTCGTCGCGGCGCATGACGAGCGCGCGTTGTGGATCGGCGTCGGATACATGCTCCTCGCGAATCTCGTGATCGCGGTGCTCAACTACGACGCGCGCATCGCCGAGCAACGCATCGTCACCGTGGTCGAGTTACGCACGATGGATCGTCTCGTGCGCCACATACTCGGCTTGTCCGCGGGATTCTTCGATCGCAACACGCACGGCGAGTTGATCACCGCATTGCGCGCCGATGTCGTGAACGTGCGCACGATCGCGATGTCCGGCGCGACGATGATCATCGAAGCCGCGCTCGCCCTCGGCCTGCTCGTGGCCGCGATTCACATCAGTCCCGTGCTCGCGTTCTGGGCGTTCATCATCATTCCGATCGCGGTGCTGCCGATCGCCAGCGTTGCGCGCAAGACGGTGGTGCGCTCGCACGTCGTGCGACAGAAGAGCGTCGCGGTGTTCGACATCCTCTATCAACTGCTCGCAGGTATCCGCGTCATCAAAGTCTATGAAGCCGAGCAGCAGCAGGCCGATCGCACGATGACGTCCGCGCAGACGTATTTCGACGAGCTGATGGACATGGAGCGGGTGCGCGCGTGGGCGAAGGTCGCGCTCGAGTCGCTGTCGAGCGTCGCCATCGTTGCGGTGATCATCGTCGGCGGCTTTCAGCTTTTGTCCGGCTCTCTCGGATGGCCGGAGTTTCTCGCGTTTCTCATCGCCGCGCGCGCGGTGCAGGGACCGCTGCACAACGTGAATACCGCGTACATGGAGATTCAACGCAATCGCGCGAGTCTCGTGCACGTCGAGAAGGTGCTCGCGGAAAAGCCGGACGTCGAGGATCGTCCTGACGCAAAGCCGTTGCCGCACGCACCGGCGAAGATCACGGCGCGCGATCTCGGATTCGCGATCGACGGCACGACCGTGTTGCAAGGTGTGTCGTTCGAAGTGAATGCGGGTGAGATTCTCGGCATCGTCGGTCCGTCGGGCGCGGGCAAGAGCACGCTTCTCAGTCTGCTCGCGCGTTTCTACGATCCGACGATGGGCGCGGTGTTGTTCGATGGCGAGGATCTTCGCAACATTCGTCTCGCGGATTTGCACGACAAGCTCGCGATCGTGACGCAGGATCCGTTTCTGTTCATGGCTTCGGTGCGCGACAACATTCGCCTCGGGCAGCCGAACGCGAGTGATGCAGATGTCATCGCGGCAGCGCGTGCCGCGGAGATTCACGACGACATCTTGTCGATGCCCGAGGGGTACGACACGATCATCGGACATGGAGGGCGACCGTTGTCGCGCGGTGAAGCGCAGCGCGTCAACATCGCGCGCGCGATTCTCAAGAACGCGCCGATTCTGCTGCTCGATGAAGCGACGTCGAGTCTCGATTCATACGCCGAAGCGCGAGTGCAACGCGCACTCGATCGCCTGGTGCAGGGGAGGCTGGCGATCTCGATCGCGCATCGTCTTTCCACGCTGCGCAACGCGACGCGCATTCTCGTGATCGAGAACGGTGTGTCGGTGGGACTCGGCACGCACGCGGAGTTGCTCGATCGCAGTTCGACGTACCGGCGTCTGTGGGAAGCGCAGACGATGGACGAGCTCGCGGCGAACGCGTGACGCGGTGGGTTACGAGCTCGCGCGCTTGCGCGATTTCGGCGTCTCGTCGTCGAAGAGCATCGGCGCTTTGCGTCCGCCCGCACCGATCGCATCGACGAACGTGTCGAGCATTTCCGCGAACTGCTTGCGATCGCGCGACGACATGGCGTTGATCGCATCGAGGATCTTCTGCTGCGCGGGTGCAGGCGAGCGACGAATGATGCCGCGGCCTTTGGCGGTGAGTTTCAGATCGACGTGGCGTCGATCGTCTTTGCGCGGTGTGCGCGAGACGTAGCCGGCATCGACGAGTTTCTGCACGACGACGGATGCGGAGCTCTGATCGGTCGCGGTGCGTTCTGCGAGCTCGTTGAGCGAGAGCACTTCGGCGTCGTCGAGCGCGTGGAGCACGAACGATTGCGCGGCGGTGATGCCGTGCTTCGATTGCGCCTCGCGATCGAAGAGGCGCAGCGAGCGAACGAGAAGGCGGATGGCATCGAGGACACGTTTGCCCTCGGAATCCGCGGTCATGGATCGGGTCCGGGTCGCCATAGGAGTGGCGCATTCTCGCACACGGATCTGTGCATGAACCTGATCGTTGGATGAGCGCGGGCACGGCCGGCGGCTTTGAAGCAGCCGGGCAACGGCGAAGCACGAGGGAGTCAGTCGAAGGAGTCTCGCGGAGCTCCGCCGCCGCCCGGCCAGATGAATTGTCAAAGAGGTTTACGTGCCCGGCAGAACCAGGCGGTGATAAAGAACGATCAGCGCGAGCGCCGTCGCGGTAATAACCACGTACCCCCTCCTTCTGGCCAATCGGCCAAGTTCGGTGGGGGGCCCCTTGCTGAGGGAGTGTCGAGAGCGGACGAAACCTTAGGCGGTGAGTCGGAGCGCTGCCTTTCGGAGCGCCGGCTTTCAAGCCGGCCGGGCCGCCCGCGTCCCGCGCGGGCTCGCTCCGTTCGTGCGCCTTAAGCGATCGCGGTTCGGTACCGCGTCTGCTCGATGCGCTCGAGCATCTCGATCACCGCTTGTTCGCGGTTCGATTCAGCGGCTCGCGTTGATTCCGGCGTCTTCATCGTTTCGAGCTTGCTCGCGAGGTTGTCGATCGACGCGGTGATGCTCGACGCCATCTCTTCGACTGCCTGCGACAAGTTGCGGAAGCCCGCGATGAGAATCTGATTCGTCTTGCGATGCTCGTAGATCACGGAGAACTGAAAGTCTCTCTGCGCGCGACGCACGATGCCGTGCAGTCGATGCGAGGTGCTCGCGGCGAGACACATGCGCGCGGGCGAAACCGCGGACACCGTGAATGGCGCCACGGGCGTTTTGCACTGCGCGATCACCTCGGCGTATTCGCACGAATGGCTCGCGAGCTTGCGCACGGATTCATCGAAGCAGGCGAGGGAGACGACGGCGCTCTCGACGCAATTCCAGAACGGCGCGAACGCACCTTCCGCGAAATCGAGCTCCGCGCGATCGAGATCGTGCTCGGCCGACTCGACCCATCCCGGCATCGCTTCGAGAAGACTCAGCGATTCTTCGTTGATCGCAAACAAACGGTCGCGCACGAGCTTCTGCTGGCGCATGCGTCGCAGCCACGCCGCTTCCTTCTGCGCTCGCGCTTCAGCCGCGGCGCGCGCACGACGGCGTTGCAGAAACCAGAGCGTTGCTCCGGATCCGATCGCCGCAACCAGCAGTTCGACGAGGACTTCCATCGGATGTTCGCGAGTGTAGTCATGCGCCGAACGTCAACCGGCGCGCGCGGCATCAACGCGCCGCAAAATTCGTCATGCGCAATGAACGAGGACAGCGAGCACAGGCGAGGCGCGAAGAACGCGATGAACCGCGCGCCGCTGACGCGAGATCGATGTCATCGCTGATGAAACGCTGACGCTACGGCGGCGGCGGGACGAACTTGACGTCACGCTGATCGGGCCGCGATTCGAGGTAGTCGCGCACGTGGCGCACGAGCTTCGGCGTGGCGTGGCCTTTCTCGAATGCCTCGCGCAGAAACGCGAGCGCGGTGAGCGCGTTGCCGGTCATGCCGACGGCCGTGAAACTCGCGACGAGTGATGACGACAACTCGGCCGCTTCCCGAATGCGCACGGTCGATCCCGAAGCGAGCAATGCTTCCGCGAGATCGAGCGTGACGAGCGCCGCATCGCTGCGCATGCCGAGGGATTCGAACTCGGCGCGGACTTCGCGGAGACGCGCCATGCCGTCTTCAATGCTGCCTTTCGCAATGCGCAGCGACGCGATGTTCCAACGCGAGCGCACGCGCTCGATCTCGATGCCGAGCGCCTCGTACAGCGACAGCGCGCGGCCGAAGTACAACTCCGCCGATTCGAGATCGTGCAATCGCAACTGGCACGTGGCGATGTTGCTGTACAGATGCGCGAGCGTGCGTGCCTGACCGATCTCCTTCGCGACCGGAATCAGCGACACGAGCAACTCGCGCGCTTCTTTGTAGCGATTGCGATCGAAGAGCACGCCGGACTCGACGATCTTCGCGTGCACGTAACGCTCGTCTTCACCGAACTGACGGAACACGCGCGCGCTGCGTCGCACGAGTCGCAAGCCTTCCTCGAGTTTCTCGAGCTCGACGAAGATCACGCCGCGCAGGTAATCGGCGAGTGCGAGTGAGTACGCGGCCACGGGTGAATGCGTGAACGCGCGCACGGCGATGTCGAGTGCATCGAGCGCCTCGGCGTGACGGCCGAGGTGACGAAGAACGTTCGCGCGCTCGAGCCATCCCCAGCCGCGCAGTTCATCGATCACCGGCGCGGGGTAGATCTCGTGTGAAAGCTGCTCGCCGATCGCAATCGCTGCATCCGCGACGTACAACGCATGCACCGGCTGACGATCGCGCAACGTTCGCGCTTCCGCGCACAAACGACGCACGACTCCCGCGGTGCGCATCTGCGGCAGCGAGGCGATGTTCGCGCGACGGAACGCGACGGGACTGCTGAGGTAAGGCGTGAGTGCGGACTCCGCTTCGAGATCTTCGCTTTCGAGCAGATCCGCGAGCGCCCGTACGGATTCCGGCGTCTCTTCGCCGTTCACCGCGTTCCACACGGCATCACTCGACAACGCCGCCTCGAACGCGCGCAACTCTTCCAGCACCGCACGGCATTGCGTGCAGAGCAGGAGATGCGTTTCGAGATCCGAGCGCCGCGGGAACGATTCCGGATCGTCCAGATACTCCTGCAGCGCGGATTCGTCGTAATGCCCGTTCAACGCTTTCCGTCCTTCAGCTCGCGATACACCTCTCGCACGCGCTTGCGGCACGTGTGGAGAATCTGCATGACGTTGTTGGTGGTGGTTCCGAATACCTCGGCGATCTCGGCGGCCGAGTACCCTTCCGAGTAAAACAATCGCAGGGCTTCGCGACACCGGCAGTCGATCTGCTGCAGCGTCGCCGTGATCGTGACGCGGTCGACGATGCGGCTCTCCAGCGACGGCGATGCGGGATCGACGTACTCCGCAACATCGGGAGGAAACTGCGACGTGCGCGAAACCGCGCGCCAGTACGCGCGACTCGCATGACACACCGCGCCGATGAGCCACTTGCGCGGATTGCGAATCAGTTGACGCCGCACCATGAACGCCGTGAACACTTCATTCACCAGCGCCTCCGCGTCGGCGGCGGCGATGTTGAACTTGTGGACTGCGATGTCCTTCAGCAGCGACGAATGGTCGCGATAGGCGTCCTCTACGGCGACACCCTTGTTCGGATCGGAATCCGGCAGGCCGTCGCCGGGAGGACGCATGGATGGCAGTATATCCACATGCGTCTCGGCTACACTCCGCCGCCATGCAATGGCTCGCCGGCGACGTCGGAGGAACGAAGACTCTGCTGCGGTGTGTGGCGCAGGATGGACGCACGATTGCCGAGGAGAGATACGAGAGCGGGACATACAAGACGTTTGAGGACCTGCTGCGCGAATTTCTCTCGCGCATCGACGGCAAAATCGATGCGGCGTGCTTTGCGGTCGCGGGTCCCGTGTTGTCGCGACGCGCGGAAGTGACGAACGTCGGCTGGGTCCTCGAAGAGCAATCGCTCGCGAACACGTTCGCGATTCCGCACGTCACGCTCGTCAATGATTTCTACGCCGTCGCGCTCGGCGTGCCGCTGCTGAACGAAACCGATCTGCTCTCGCTGCAGGACGGACAGCGCGATCGCACTGCGCCGATCGGGATTCTCGGCGCGGGCACCGGACTCGGCGAAGCGATTCTCACCGTGCAAGACGGCGCGTTTCAGATCGTCCCGACCGAAGGCGGTCACGTCGACTTCGCACCGCAGGATGAAGAGCAGGCGCGCCTTTTCCTGCATCTTCATCAGAAATACGAAGGACACGTGAGCTGGGAGCGGGTCGTGTCCGGCATGGGTTTGGTCAATATCTTTACGTTTTTAGGCGGAGCGGAGATCACGCCCTCGGAGATTGCCGAGCTTGCGATGCACGGGGACTCGCGCGCGGTGCACACGTTCGAGATCTTCGTCGACTGCTACGGTGCCGAGGCCGGCAACCTCGCGCTCGGTGTGCTCGCGCGCGGCGGCATTTATCTCGCCGGCGGCATCGCCGCGAAAAACGTTTCGTGGTTCACCGACGGCCGCTTCGTCGAAGCGTTCCTGCGCAAGGGGAGATTTCGCCCGCTGCTGGAGACGATTCCGGTCCATCTCATCGTGAATGAGGAAGTCGGACTGATCGGCGCGGTCGAGGGCGCACGGCGCAGCATGGAATCGCGGTCACGCCTCACCGGTTGAGCCGGTCGCGAATCTTCGCTGGAGTCTGAGAACCAATGGGTCTTTCTGTCGGAATCGTCGGTCTGCCGAACGTCGGTAAGTCGACGATCTTCAATGCCCTGACCGCCGCTGGCGCGCAGAGCGCGAACTATCCCTTCTGCACCATCGAACCGAACGTCGGCATCGTGCCGGTGACCGATCCGCGTCTCGTGAAGATCGCGGAGCTCGCGACGAGCAAGCAGGTCATCTTCACGGACCTAAAAGTCGTCGACATCGCCGGCCTCGTGCGCGGCGCAAGCAAGGGCGAAGGGCTCGGCAATCAGTTCCTCGCGAACATTCGTGAGACCGACGCGATCCTGCACGTCGTGCGCTGCTTCGAAGATCCAAACGTCGTGCACGTCGAAGGTTCCGTCGACCCGGAGCGCGACATCGAAGTCATCGAGACCGAGTTGCTGCTCGCGGATCTCGAAGCGCTGACGAAGCGCAACGATCGCGTGAGCCGTCTCGCACGCGTCGGGCAGAAGGAGTACTTCGCGCAGGCCGAAGCGCTCGCGAAGGCGATCGCCGCGGTCGAGAAGGGCACGCCGCTGCGCGCGGCGGGACTGAGCGACGAAGAGCAGAGCGAGCTCGCGGAGCTGAATCTCATCACGCTGAAGCCGGTGCTTTACGTCGCAAACGTGGCCGAGGGAGACCTCGGCAGTGAGCCGCCGCTGCTGCAGAAAGTGCGCAAAGTCGCGGCGGACAAAGGCGGCGAAGTGGTCGTGATCTGCGGCGAGCTCGAAGCGCAGATCTCGCAGCTCGCACCCGAAGAGCGCGGCGATTTTCTGAAAGACATGGGGCTCGATGAGCCCGGCCTCGACGTGCTCGTGCGTGCGGCATACAAACTGCTGAATCTCGAAACGTACTTCACCGCGGGCCCGAAAGAAGCGCGCGCGTGGACGATTCACAAAGGTTGGAAAGCGCCGCAGGCCGCGGGTGTGATTCACAGCGATTTCGAGCGCGGATTCATTCGCGCGGAGACGATCGCGTTCGAGGATTTCGTCGCGTACAACGGCGAGCAGGGCGCAAAAGCGGCAGGGAAGATGCGCAGTGAAGGCAAAGAGTACGAGGTGAAGGACGGGGACGTGATCCTCTTCCGCTTCAACGTCTAGGCCGTACGACGGCCTGCGCTGGTTGCTGCGCCGCGGCACGTACGGCTGCCGTTCGCTGTGGTCGTCGCGGTGGTGGGGTTGTCGGAGTAAACATTATCGAGAGTCGGGACCACGGTGCATTTCGTCATCGAATCGACTGAAGGCCTGCCGATTCGCGGCAACCTCGATGTGCCGGAGCGCGCGCGTGCTCTCGCGATCGTCGTTCACGGATTCAAAGGCTTCAAGGACTGGGGATTCTTTCCGTGGCTCGCGCAGCAGCTCACGGCGCATCG
>JBQCJC010000310.1:0-16119 GCA_051953135.1 Thermoanaerobaculia bacterium
AACCGTCGAGCGCGACGCCGATGCGGTTGTTGCGAATGACCGACGGACCAGTGCCGGTCGCGATGGTGATGCCGTCGTTGGGATTTTCGGCGACGATGTTTTTCGCGACGGTGTATACGCGGGCGACGAGACTGAGTCCGATGCCGTTGTTGCCGCGCGCGGTGATGCCGTCGCTGGCGACACCGACGTAGTTGTTGGTGACGGTCATGGTGTCGGCCTGGAGGAAACCGGCCGCGGCAAAGCCGTTGCCGCCGTTGCCGGAGAGGATGTTTCGCGCCGTGGGGGAACCGCCGACGGTAATCGAGCCGAATTGCAGATTCGTGCGAATGCCGCCGCTCGCATTCGGCACCGCCGTCATGCCGTCTGCACCGAGTCCGATGATGTTGCCTTGCAGCGTGAACGTGCCGAGCTTTGCGCCCGCGCCGCCGTTGTCGTTCAACTCGATGGCCATATCCGCGTTGCCGGAGATGACGTTGCCGAGTCCCGTGGCGTCGCCGACGAGCAGCGAGGAGCCGTTGAGATCACTGATCTTTGCCCAGATCCCATCGCCGTTGCCCATCGGCGTGACGCCATCCGTTGCGACGCCGATGTAGCACCGCAACACTTGCACGACGTCGCCACTTTGCAGCGTGCGAATGCCGGCGGTGGTGAAGCGGATGATGTCGAGACCGTAGATCGCAGCGGATGCGTTGTTGACGTCGATGCCGACCGTTCGCACATTCGCGCCATCGATCACGATGCGCGGAGTGCTGCCGCCGGGCGGTTGCGTGGTGGCGTCGATGACGATTGTGCCGGTGATCGCGGGGAGGTCGCTCGCGGGCGCAATGGTTTGCACGCCGCTGCCGATCGAAAAGAAGATCGAGTCCGTGCCGGCGAGCGCGTTCGCTTCCTGAATCGCCGCGCGCAACGTGCAGACGCTGCCGCTCGTCGCACAGACGCTATCGCCCGCGTTCGCGTCGGGAGCATCGGCGGTGCTGTTGACCGTGAAGGTCGCGGCGTGCGCGACGATTGGAAAAATCAGGACAAACAGGACGGCGCTGAATCGTCTCATTTTGATAAGAACGAATCATAGGAAACGCCGTCCACCAAAGACATTCGCCGATGGGCGGATGTCTTTGGTGGTACGTGAATGCGCGGCGATCTCGATTCTGCATCTCGATCACATCCATCTCGCATTTCAAGGGCATACTTTCCTTTTCTGCCTCATTTGAGAGAGACCGGAACCATGTCCAGGATTGTCCTTCCTCTGCTTTTCTCATTGCTCTTCGCGGCCAACGCCGTCGCGGCGACGTACACCGTTAACACGGTCGGCGACACCGATGACGGCACGTGCGATGTCGCCAACTGCACGTTGCGTGAGGCGATCAACGCCGCGAATGTCGCGGGCTCCGGCACGATCGCGTTCGCTGCCGGCAGCGGTCCGATCACCATCACGCTCGCGACGCCGTTACCCGATGTGACGGCACCAGTCGTCATCGACGGCACGACGCAACCCGGCTACGCGGGCAATCCGATCGTGCAGATCACGGGTATAGCGGCCTCGAACTGCATCGTGATTCGCGCGAGCGACACGACGGTGCGCGGGCTCGACATCGGGAACTGTCAGGACGCGATCTCGGTCATCGCCGACGGTGTCGCACTCTCGAATCTCACGTTCGAGCGCAACTTCCTCGGCACGCGTCTGACGACAGCGCCGATCAACCGCCGCGCGATTTCGCTCGAATCAATCAATGGCGGCACGATCAGCGGCGTCAACATCGGCAACGCAACCGCGGCCGGTCGAAATCTGCTTTCAACCTTTGGCTTCGTCGCCGACGCGCTCTACCTCGGCGGCGTTGTCAGCAACGTCACCGTTGCTGGCAACTACTTCGGCCTCGCGGACGATGGAACGCCATTGCTCACCGCCGCGCGCTTCATCTCCGACGTCGGCATTTACACGTCGGCGGGCAGCAGCAACATCACCATCGGCGGGTCGACGCCCGGTGCGCGCAACGTGTTCGGCAGCGGCGGCGGCACGCAGATCAACGTGAAGATCGACTCGCGGCACACGAACCTCGTGATCGAAGGCAACTACTTCGGCACCGATCCCACCGGCACGATTGCGCGACGCGCGACGAACTTCGCGATCTGGTTCTTCGGCGAAGGACAGGGCGTGATTCGGAACAACGTCATCACCGCGGGCAACACTGCGATCAGCCGCGGCGTGACGACCACCGGCGCCGTCACGGTGCAGGGCAACTGGATCAACTACAAAGCCGACGGCAGCGGAGCGTTTGCGTCCGTCCCCGCGAGCGGCATCAACGACTTCAGCAGCGCAACCGGCTACACGATCGGCGGACCGAATCCCGGCGACGGCAACGTCATCGTCAATTACGCCACCGGCATCTTCGTCAACTCGCCGGGCGCGCTGGTGCAAGGGAATCTCGTCGGTCTCGATCCGACCGGCGCGAACATCGCCGGCAGCGGAACGCGCGGCATCCAAAGCAGTTTCGCGCGCACCGAGCCGGGCGTGTTCATTCGCGACAACAAAGTCGCCGGCTTCACCACCGGCATCGACATCGGCAGCGAGACGCTCGTCACGATCGATGGCAACTACGTCGGTACCAACGCGACCGGAACAGTCGCACGTCCGAACTCCGTCGGCCTGCAGCTCGCCAACGCCGCGGGCCGCGCGATCGTCACGAACAACCTCATCTCCGGCAACACCACGCACGGCGTGTCGATCCAGACCACCACGATGCCGGTGACGATGACCGGCAATCGCATCGGCGTGAGCGCATCCGGCACACCACTGCCGAACGGCGGCGACGGCATTCGCGTCACGAGCGGCACCGCGCTGAAGAGCATCGGGACCGCACTCGGGGCGCCGAACACGATCGCGTACAACGGTGCAAACGGCATCAGTGTCACGGGTGGTACCGCAACTTCGATCCTCAACAACTCGATCTACGCCAACAGCGGGATCGCAATCGATCTCGGCGCCGATGGCGTCACGACGAACGATGCGGGTGATACCGATACCGGAGCGAATGGATTGCAGAACGCGCCGGTGCTGACGTCGGCGACGACCGCGGGCGCGATGACGACGATTCTCGGGACGCTGAACTCGACGCCGAACACGACGTTTGCCATCGAGCTTTATCGCAACACGACCGCCGATCCGCTCGGGTTCGGCGAAGCCGAAACGCTGATCACGCGCTTCCTCATTACGACTGACGGCAGCGGCAACGCCGCGATCAATACAAGCACCGCACCGATCGCTCCCGGCGCAGTAATCAGCGCAACCGCAACGAACACGACGACGAATGAGACGAGCGAACTGTCGAACGATGTCATCGCATCCGCGAGCATCGTGCAGTTCAACGCCGCAAGCGTGAGCATCAGCGAGTCCGGCACTTCGATCACGCTGACCGTCACGCGCACCGGCGGCGCCGGCACGACGACGACGGTTGAGTATTCGTCCGCGAACGGCACAGCAACAGCCGGCAGCGACTACACCGCGGTGTCGGGCACGCTCACGTTCGGTCCGGCCGATACGTCGCAGACGATCGTCGTTCCGATCACGTCTGACGCGCTCGATGAAGTCGACGAGACATTCACCATCACGCTCGCGAACGTCATCGGCGGCAACCTCGGCTCACCCGCAACGGAGACGATCACGATCACGGACGACGACGGCGCGCCAGCGATCTTCGTGTCCGACGCATCGGTCGTCGAGACGAACAGCGGCACGACGACGATGACGTTCAACGTGACGCTGTCCGCCGCGAGCGGCCAGCCGGTGAGTGTCGATTACACGACCGCCGATGGAACCGCGACGAGCGGCTCCGACTACGGCGCACGTTTCGGCACGATCGCGTTCGCGCCCGGCGAGACGTCGCGCAACATCGCGATCACGATCAACGGCGACGTCATCGCGGAAGCCGATGAAACGCTGCAGTTGCTGCTCTCGAGCGCGGTCAACGCGTCGGTCTCCGACGACACAGGCATCGGCACGATCACGAACGATGATGGCAATCCATCGATCGCGATCGGCGATGCGATGGTGATCGAAGGGAACAGCGGCGCCGCGAACGCGATGGTCGTGCTCACGCTTTCGAATCCGAGCAGTTCCACCGTCACCGTCGAGTGGACAACGAGCGGCAACTCCGCGAACACTGGCTCCGACTTCACCGCGTCGAGCGGCACGGTGACGTTCGCTCCCGGCATCACGACGCAAACCATCACGATCCCGATCCTCGGCGACACGATCGTCGAAGGGAACGAATCGTTCTTCGTCGAGCTGACGAATCCTTCCAATGCATCGATCGCAGACGATCAGGCGAGCGTGACCATCGTCGATGACGACGGCTCGCCCGCGCTGACGATCAGCGATCTCGCGGTGAATGAATCCACCGGTACGGCGACGGTGACTGTGGTGCTCGCGCCCGCGAGTGCGCAGACGGTGACGGTCGGCTGGACGACGAACGCCGGCACAGCGACTGGTGCCGGCGACTTCACCGCGGCGAGCGGAACACTGACATTCACGCCGGGACAGACGGCGCAGACGATCAACGTCGTCATCACGAACGACAACGTCAGTGAATCGCCGGAGGAGTTTGCGATTGCGCTGAGTGCGCCGGTGAATGCGAGCGTTGCGGATGGTGATGCAACGATCACGATCATCGACGACGATCCGACGCCGGAGATCAGTGTGACCGACGTCAGCGTCGCCGAAGGCGGCACCGCGTCGTTTCAGGTCACGCTCTCCAATCCGAGCGCGTCGCTCGTCGAAGTCAACTACTTGTCCAGCAGCGGCACGGCGGGCGCGAGCGATTACACGCCCGTGAGCGGCACGCTGAGCTTCATCGCGGGCACGACGTCGATGACGGTCAACGTATTGACCACCGCCGACACGCTGCAGGAGCCGGATGAGACGTTCTTCTTCGACCTCTCCGGCGCGAGCAACGCCACGATCACGCGGCCGCGCGCGACCGCGACGATCACGGACGACGACGGCACGCCCGCGTTGCTGATTGGCGATGCGACGATGGCCGAGGGAGATTCCGGGGCGGTCATGGCGTCGTTCACGGTGACGCTGGCCGGCAACGCGGCGCAGACCGTTACCGTCGAGTACGCGACCGCGAATGGAACCGCGAGCGCGGGCACCGATTACGCCGCGGCGAATGGAACGCTCGTCTTCACGCCTGGTACGACCAGCCAGCTCGTCTCCGTGCCGCTCGTGGGCGATACGCTCGTCGAGCCGGACGAAACGTTCTTCGTCAATCTCACGAACGCGATCAACGCAACGCTCTCCGACAACCAGGGCCTGGGCACGATCACGAATGACGATGTCGCGCCGGTGGTGCCGGACATCACGATCGGCGATGCGAACGTCGTCGAAGGCAATGGCGGCACTGCGACGCTGACGTTCAACGTCACGCTTTCGAGCGCGACTACGACAACAGTGACTGTGGACTATGCGAGCGCCAGCGGTAACGCACTTTCCGGCGTCGATTTCGGTGCGGTGAACGGCACGCTCGTGTTTGCGCCCGGCAGCACGTTGCGCACGATTTCCGTTGCGGTTGCGGGCGATACGAATGTCGAAGGCAACGAAACGCTGTTCGTGAATCTGAGCGGCGCGACGAACGCGGCGATCGTTGATGCAGAAGCGACCGGCACGATTCTCGATGACGATGTCGCGGCGGTCGTGCCGTCGATTTCGATCGCGGATGCGAACGTGATCGAAGGCAACAGCGGCACCGCGAACCTGACGTTCACCGTGACGCTCTCCGCGGCGACAACGAACAGCGTCACCGTCAACTATGCGACCGCGAACAACACGGCGCTCGCGGGCAGCGATTACGCGAGCAGCAGCGGCACACTCGTGTTCGCACCGGGCGTGACGTCGCAGCCAATCATCGTTGCGGTTGCGGGCGATACGAACGTCGAAGGCAACGAAACGCTGTTCGTGAATCTGAGCGGCGCGACGAACGCAACGATCCTCGATGCACAAGCGACCGGCACGATTCTCGATGACGATGTCGCAGCGGTCGTGCCGTCGATTTCGATCGCGGATGCGAACGTGATCGAAGGCAACAGCGGCACCGCGAATTTGACGTTCACCGTAACGCTTTCCGCGGCGACGACGAACAGCGTCACCGTCAACTACGCGACCGCGAACAACACGGCGCTCGCGGGCAGCGATTACGCGAGCAGCAGCGGCACGCTCGTGTTCGCACCGGGCGTGACGTCGCAGACAATCGCCGTTGCGGTTGCGGGCGATACGAACGTCGAAGGGAACGAAACGCTGTTCGTGAATCTGAGTGGCGCGACGAACGCGACGATCGCCGATGCACAAGCGACCGGCACGATTCTCGACGACGATACGTCAGCGGTTGTCCCAGCGATCTCGATCGACGATGCGAGTGTGACGGAGGGGGATCGAGGATCGCGATCGATGTCGTTCCGGGTCACGCTCGATGCACCGACGACTGCAATCGTGCAGGTGAGCTACGCGACCGAAGCGGGATCCGCGCGCGCGGGCGAAGACTTCACCGCCGCAAACGCCACGCTCACGTTCGCACCCGGCGTGACGTTGCAGATGATTTCGATCGGCGTCATCGGCGATACGAACGTCGAGTCGAACGAGTCAGTCACGATCCGTCTCAGCAATCCCGTCAACGCGAGCATCGCCGATGCCACCGGTCGAGGCACGATCGTGAACGACGATCGCACATCCGCGCCAGTGGTGAGCATCGACGACATTGAAGTGCACGAGGCGCAAGGCAGCGCGGTGTTCACCGTGACGCTCGACGCACCGGCAACGCAGGAGACGAGCATCACGTATTCGACCGCCGACGAGAGCGCAATCGCGGGTGCGGATTACCTCGCCGCGAACGGCACGCTCACGTTTGCCGCGGGCGAGACGACGCACACGGTCGCGATCACGATCGTCGACGATGCGGTGGTCGAGAGCGAAGAGACGTTCGCGCTCGTGCTTTCGACCGGCGCGCGCGGCACCGCTCGCATTCTCGATGATGACGGCGGTGTCGCCGCGGTGCTCGCGGTCGGCGGTGAAGGCCCGGGCAATTTCGGTTCGTTCTTCCGCACCGTCATCCAGATGCACAACGCGACGGAGTTGCCGGGCACCGGCAATCTGATCGTCCGGCCGATGGGCGGCGGTGCCGCGCGCACGTTCGGTTACGCGCTCGCGCCGCATGAGACGCGCGACATCACCGCAACGCTCGACGTCAGCGGCTTCATCACCGCCGATCTCGTTCCGCTCACTGGCGCGATTCCGCGGACGTCGGTGCGCGTGTTCAACGACGGCGGCGCGAACGGGCGCAGCGGGTTTACCGCGGCGTTCGTTCCGGTGTCGAAGGCGATCACCGCGGGTCGTCACGCGATTCTCATCGCCCCCGAGGACACGACCTCCACACGGTTCAACCTCGGCATCCGCGCACTCGCAAACGGCGCGACGCTGACCTTCACGCTGCGCCGCGCGAACGGCGACATCGCCGATCAGACGACGCGCACACTCGGCGCGAATGTGCTCGAACAACTCGCGGCTTCATCGCTCTTCGGCGCGACGATCGAGAACAATGACGCGATCGAGATTGCGGTCACGCAAGGCGCCGCGATCGTCTACGGCTCATCCGTCGATAACGTGACGCAGGATCCGTCATTCACGATCGCCGAACCGTTGCCCTGAGCTGCAGCAACGCGAACGCCGTTCATTGCGAGCGGCGTTCGCGCATGTTCAGGTTCTCGCTACCAGCAGCTCTTCCGCATTTTCCGGCGGACGCAATCCATCGCTCCGATTCGCGAAATAGCGTCGCCCGAGATCCGCTGCCGAGACGTGCTCGACGTGTGCGAAGCCCGCATCGCGAGCGAGCGTCACGATCTCGCCCGGCGTGAAGAAGCTGAGGAACGGCGTGCCGTTCGCGCGCGCTCCCGCGGCCGCGCGCTCGATGCCCGGACGCAATTCGGGATCCGCCAATTCGATCGGCAGCATGAACGACATCGCGAACGTCGATCCGGAAGCGAGCGTTGCGACTTGTCGCAGCGTCGCGGCATTCGCTTCTTTCGTCAGATACATGCTCACGCCGGTTGACGCGACGACAGCGGCACGCGTCGCATCGAAGCCAGCGGCGCGCAATTCATCCCACCACTGTTGTCCTGCTTCGAAATCGACGGGAACGAATCGCAGGTACGGCGGAACGCCGAAGTCGAGATCGAGAAGGCGTTGATGCTTCCACGCCTGAGGACTCGGTTGATCGATCTCGAAGATCGTCATGCGTGACGCAAGTTCCGGTCGTCGCTGCGCGAACGTGTCGAGGCCCGCACCGAGAATCACGTACTGATCGACGCCGCGCGCAAATTCTTCTTCGACGAGATCTTCGATGAATCGCGCGCGCGCCACGATCGATGCGCGGAACGGCCGCGTGAACGGACTCATGTCTCCGCGCTGCTGCCAGGCGGGCTCGGGATCGGCGAGCTTCACGCCGACCTCATCGTGAAACACATGCGGCGGCGCATCGGCCTCGAGATGCAGCGCTCGCCACAATGCGACGCGCACGGCGGTGTTGTCTGGTTGCGGATCGTTCATGGTGATGAGGTGGCGAATCGTATCGCGCTCATTGTTTGCACGTGTCCCGCCCGGAGGTTGGTTCCATGACTCTGCCCCCGTGCTGGACTCCGCCCGATGATGACGAACAACCGAACGATCCGTCGCGCCGCTCGTTCCTGATCGGCTCGGCCGTGGCCACTGCATCCGCGATCGCGGCGCCGTTGCTCACACACGCGCAGGATGCACCGATCGCGACGAAACCGGATCCTGGTCCGAACGCGACGAGCGTCACGCTGAACGTGAACGGAAAGAATCACGAGTTGCGCATCGATCCGCGCACCACGTTGCTCGATGCGTTGCGCGAGCAACTCGATCTCACCGGCACGAAGAAAGGTTGCGATCAGGGCGCGTGTGGCGCATGCACCGTGCTCGTCGACGATCGTCGCGTGAACTCGTGTCTCACGCTCGCGGTGATGCACGGCGGAAAGAAGATCACGACGATCGAAGGGCTCGCGCAGAACGGACGCCTGCATCCCGTGCAGGCGGCATTCATTCGCAACGATGGCTTTCAATGCGGCTACTGCACGCCGGGCCAGATCTGTTCTGCCGTCGCGCTGTTGCGTGAAGGGCATGCGCGCTCGGACGAAGAGATTCGCGAATGGATGAGCGGCAACATCTGTCGTTGCGGTGCCTACGAAGGCATCGTCGCCGCGGTTCGCGAAGCGAACGCAAACGGAGGCGGCAATGCATCCGTTTGATTACGCGCGATCGACAAACGTCGACGATGCAATTCGATCCGGCGCTCGCGCGTCAACGCGATTCATCGCCGGCGGAACGAATCTCGTCGATCTGCTGAAGACGACAGTCGAGAAGCCCGCGCACATCGTCGACATCAATGCCTTGCCGCTTGCATCGATCGAAGACGTGGACGGCGGCCTTCGCATCGGCGCACTCGCGCGCATGTCTGACGTTGCCGCGCATCCGCTGGTGATGCAGAGATTCCCCGCCATCTCGCAGGCGTTGCTGCTCTCCGCATCGCCGCAACTGCGCAATGCCGCATCGATCGGCGGCAATCTCATGCAGCGCACGCGCTGTCCGTACTTTCGCGAGCTGACGTGGACGCCGTGCAACAAGCGCAATCCCGGCGATGGCTGTTCCGCGCGCGATGGCGACAATCACATGCAAGCGATCCTCGGCACGTCGGACGCCTGCATTGCCGTCCATCAATCCGATCTCGCCGTTGCGGTCTCCGCACTCGATGGCGTGCTCATGCTGCAAGGTCCGAACGGCGAGCGCCGCGTCAACGCAACCGACTTTCATCTGCTGCCCGGCAACACGCCGCACATCGAGCACGATCTCGCGGCGGGTGAATTGATCACGTCAGTCTTTCTCCCCGATGCGCCGCACGCCGCGCGATCGGCGTATCTGAAAGTGCGAGATCGCACGTCGTACGAATTCGCGCTCGCGTCCGCGGCGATCGGACTCGCGCTCGATGGCGGAGTCATTCGCAGCATTCGCATCGCGTTAGGCGGCGTCGGCACGAAGCCGTGGCGCGCGCGCACTGCCGAAGCGATGCTCACCGGCAAACGTGCGCCCGCGGAGAACGCGCGCGCCGCGGCGGACGCGGAACTGCAACAAGCGCGCGGCTACGGCGCGAACGATTACAAGATCGAGCTGGCGAAGCGCACGCTCGTCCGCGCGTTCGTCGAACTCGCGGGAGGTGCGGCATGAGCATTCCGATGATTGGTGAAGGTCGCTATCGCGTCGATGGTCGCGCGAAGGTCACGGGTGAAGCGCGTTACGCCGCGGAGCACAATCTCGATGGTCTCGTGCACGCGGTGGTCGTGTCGGCGAGCATTCCGTCGGGAACGATTCGCGCGATCGAGACGAGCGCCGCGAAGAAAGTTCCGGGCGTCATCACGATCCTCTCGCATCTCAACGCGCCGAAACTCAATCCGCCGCCATCGCCCGGCGGACAGCAACAACAGCAGCGTCAACCATCGGGCAACTATCCCGAGCCACGAGCCACTCCGTTCGCCGATGCCACGATCCACTACCTCGGGCAGCAGATCGCGGTCGTCGTCGCGGACACGCTCGAACACGCGACGCACGCCGCGGAGCTCGTGCGCGTGACGTACGACAAACGTCCCGCGCGCGTCGACATGAGCGCGTTGCGCAACGATGCAAAAGACAAAGGCGCGCAGGCGCCGCCGTTCAAGAAAGGGGATCCCGATGCGGCGTTCGCAACGGCGCCGGTGAAGATCGATCAGACGTATCGCACGCCGTACGAGCATCACCATCCGATGGAAGCGCATTCGATCGTCGTGAAGTGGGACGGCGATGGCGTGATGCTGCATGACTCGACGCAGAATCTCTTCGCCGTGCGACAGACGCTCGCGAATGCATTCAACATTCCGCGCGACAACGTGCATGTCACGTCGCCATTCGTCGGCGGCGCATTCGGCAGCAAAGGCTCGACGTGGCCGCACGTGCTCATCGGCGCGCTCGCCGCGCGCGAAGTGAAGCGGCCGGTGAAACTATGGCTGCCGCGCAAGCAGCTCTTCTTCACGAACGGACATCGTCCCGAGACCGAGCAGCGCGTTGCGTTAGGCGCAACGCGTGACGGCCGACTCGTCGCGCTGATTCACGAAGGGATTTCGCAGGGCAATGCGATCTCCGAATACAACGAGCGCTTCACGCGTCCGACGCGCATGCTCTATGACGCGCCGAACATGCGCGGCGCGAATCGCGTCGTGGAGCTGAACGTTTCATCGCCGACGTACATGCGCGCGCCGGGCGAGAGTCCGGGGATGTTCGCGCTCGAATCGGCGCTCGATGAGCTCGCGGCGGAGTTGAAGATGGATCCGCTGCAGCTTCGTCTGATCAATCATGCCGATGTCGATCCGATCGACGGGAAGCCGTTTTCGAGCAAGTCGCTGAAGGAGTGTTATCAACTTTCGGCCGAGCGCTTCGGATGGGCGAAGCGCAAACTCGAGCCGCGCTCGATGCGCGATGGGCGTCTGCTCATCGGTCAGGGCATGGCCACCGCGACGTATCCCGCGCATCGCTCGCCTGCATCGGCACGCGCGCGCATGAACGCGGACGGCACCGTGATCGTGTCGTCGGGCACGCACGAGATGGGGATGGGCACCGCGACGGTGATGGCGCAACTCGCGGCGGAGACGTTGAACGTTCCGGCAGAACGCGTGCGATTCGAGTACGGCGATACAAACTTGCCGCAGGCGCCGTTGTCCGCCGGCTCGATGACGGCGGCAAGTGTCGGCTCGGCGGTGTACGAAGTCGCGCGCGCGTTGCGACAGAAGATCGTCGAATTGAATGACGGCCGCGAGATCACGAGCGCTGATCAATTCGCGAGCGTGCTGCACGCGCACTACCTTCCTCATGTCGAAGTGCGCGTCGATGCGAAGCCGAATCCCGAGGAGGACAAGTTCGCGAGTCACGCATTCGGATGTCAGTTCGCCGAGGTGAGTGTCGATCCGGATCTTGGCGTGGTGCGATTGCGACGCATGGTCAGCGCATTCGCGGCAGGCCGCGTTCTCAATCAGAAAACGGCGCGCAGCCAATACCTCGGCGGCATCGTGCAAGGCATCGGCATGGCGTTGCTCGAACAGACGCGCTTCGATCGCCGCTTCGGTTCGTTTACGAACATCAACTTCGGCGAATACCTCGTGCCGGTCAATGCAGACGTGCGCAATCTCGACGTGATCTTCGTCGAGGAAGACGATCGCCACGTGAATCCGATCGGCGCGAAAGGTATCGGCGAGATCGGCATCGTCGGCGTTGCCGCGGCGATCGCGAATGCCGTGTATCACGCGACCGGCAAACGCATTCGTGAGTTGCCGATCACGCTGGACAAGTTGCTGTGAGGAACGGGCGCTCCGCACGCCCTTCGCACATTCAGGGTAGGGCCGCGCCCGTTTCGCGGCTCTCCTCTGCATGTCGAATCCGAATTTGTCTCTCGTGATTCTCGAACAGTCCGCGCATTGCGACTGGGACTGGCTGCAAACCTTCGACGGCTATTTCAAAACCGCGTACAGCGGCGTCGGCGTGCGCGGCATTCTGAAGTCCGCGATCAATCTCGTCACCACCACCACCGGCTACACATATGTCTTCTGCGAAGTCTCGTTTCTGAAGAAATACTTCGAGAGCAATCCGCCCGATCTGCAGAACTGGCGCAATGCGATCGCCGCGGGGACGTTTCGATTTTCGTCCGGCGGATTCACGTCCGCGGAGAATCTCACGCTGCACACTGAAGCGTTCATTCGCAACTATCTGTTCGGACGCTGGTGGTTGAAGAACACGCTCGATGCGACCGCCAGTCTGCGCATGTGGGTGCCGGATGATTTCGGCCACGACGCGCAACTCCCGGTGTTGCTGAACGCGCTCGGCTACACGGGCGTTGGCTTCTGGCGCATTCCGGTGGCGGGTCCGGAAGCGCCGCCATCGGGAGAGGTGCAGATTCAGGGATCGACGTACACCGTCTCCGCATCGAGCATCGCACCGACGTCGATTCTGATCGATCCGAACAATGGCCCGATCGGCGTCGATTTTCTCTGGCAGGCGATGGACGGATCGACGGTGCAGGGGCACTGGCTGATGAACAGCTACTCCGAGGGAAACAACGACCTCGGATCCGACGTGACTTCGCCGGATGTGAGCGGACTCGATGCCGCGATCAGCGGCACGACGTCGTACCAAGGACTCTCCGCATCGGGTATCGCGTTCGTGCCGATCGACAACGACTTCTCGCTGCCGTACGACAACCTTCCGTCCGCGCTCGCGGGCTGGCAGAGCGACGTAACCGCGCAACTCGGCACCTTCGACGACTTTCTCACGCAGGCGAACAGCGGATTGCAGACGCTGCTCTCGAATCCGTCGGGCGGCATCAACGCATTCGTACCGCATCCGTACTACAGCGGCTGTTACGCATCGCATCCGGAACTGAAGATCCTGCACTACGCCACGATTCGCACGCTGCTCATGGCGGAAACCGCGGCGCTCCTTCTCGCCATCCTCGGCGATTCCTCGCAGGCGCAGGAAGCCATTGCGAATGCGTGGTGGGCCGCATTGCCATCGACGCATCACGACTACATCACCGGCACCGCGCCGAACTCGATCTACGACATCGAGCAGATTCCTGATATCCAGAAAGCCTACGCGCTCGCGATCGCCGCGCAGCAGCAAGTCGTCGGCTCGATCGCCGCCGCGATCGATGTGAACAGCGCGGGCATCGGCGGCACGCCGTTCGCCGTGTTCAACGCGATCAGCTTCCCGACGTTGACCTCACTCGTGCAGATCACGTGTGACGATCCTTCTCAGTACACGAGCAGCACGATTGACGGCACGACGTCGTATCCGGTGCAACCGACGACCGATGGCACCGGCGTGCTCACGCTCGCTCCGCTGCAGGCGATGGGATATCAAACCGTGTGGCTGACGACCGCGTCCGCCAGTGAAACACCGTCGCTTACGCTCACGAACAAAAACGACGGCACGTTCACGCTCGAGAACAGCAGACTCAAAGCGGTGATCGGCACCACTGGCATTCTGCAGCTCTACGATCTCGTCGCCGGCTCCGGCAATCTCTTTCCGAATGCCGATGGCAATGCGCTCGTCTACTACGAAGACACCGGCAGCATTTATCGGTTCGCGAATGAAGTGCCGTGGTACGGAGGAACGGACGGCGGGAACGGTTCGATGGCCTTTCAACAGGTGCCGTTCACGTCCGATCTCTCGATTCAGGAGATTGAAAACGGCCTGGTGCGCGTGACGGTGCAGGTGTCGGGCACGGTCACGGTGAATGGCGAGCAGCCGGTGAATCTCTCGATCGCGTATTCACTCGTTCCGAACGATCCGTATCTGCGCATCGTCACGACGAGCTCCGCGCCGGGCAACACGACCGGACCGACGGGCTACTGTGTGATGGTGTCGTTCCCGTTTGCGCCGAATGCAAACATGACGGAGCTCGCATACGGCACGACGTCGCATTGGGATCGGCGTGCGCCGAGACAATGGTTCGACTGGTCGCCGAACGCGCCGTCGCAATTCGATTTCATCACGTTCGAGCCGGCGCACGAGTTCGTGGTGCCGTACGACTCGGGCGGCACAATCCTCGGCGCGATCTATCACGCGAACAGTCCCGCGTGGGCGATCTCCGCGGATGGCACGTCCGTGCTCGGATGCATTCTGCGCAACACGCCCAACTCCGCGGGCAATGGTGCATCGGGTTGGGATGTCGACACGCATTCGCTGAGTTACGCCGTGCGCGTGCCGTCGCAACTTGCCGATCCGAGCGAGGCGCTCGCGTACAACTCGCCGCTCGTCGAAGCGTTATTGCTCAACAATCCGCCGGTCGTTTCGGCCGCGATCGCGAGCACGTCGTCGACGCTGCCGGCGCAACTGAGCATTGCCACGACGATCGATACGAACTCGATCGTCACCGTCGCCAAGCTCGGGACGATGGACGATACGCAACTGATTCTGCGCACGTATTCGCCGATGAACACGTCCGTGCAGACGAACGTGCAACTCGCCGGCGAGCTGACGAAGTTGTTTGCGATCGACAACGCCAGCGCGGTGACGGCACTCGAAGATGCCGCGGCGAACAACGTGACGATCGACGGGACCTCGAACGGAAACACGATCGTCGTGACGATGAACAACGCGTACGCAACGATCGCGGTGCCGAGCATGTGATGGCCGGGTACGATGCGCGACATGAGATTCGTCGCGCTCGTACTCGCAATCACGCTGTCGCTTCCCGCATCCGCGCGTTCGCGGCCGCGTTGGAACGATACGTACGAATCGCGCGTGGAAGTGCTCGCGTTGATGCAAACGATCAACGCGAACATCCTCGGCGCGACAAGCGCGACGCGCGTTCTCGAGTCGTGGTGCGTCGATCACCACATGGCCGGCGATCCGAAGATCGTCGCGGTGCGTACACCTGACGCGTACAAGGAACCGTCCGCCGATCAACTACAACGCCTCGGCGTGCTGAACGCCTCGGAACTCCGCTATCGCCGCGTCGAGCTCCGCTGCGGCGCACATACGTTTTCGATTGCCGATAACTGGTATGTGCCTGCGCGCCTGACAGCCGAAATGAATACCGCGCTCGATACGACAGACACCCCGTTCGGCAAAGTCGTGCAGCCGCTCAATCCTTATCGGCGCACGATCAACGCGACGTTATTGTGGTCGCCACTATCGCAAGGATGGGAATTGCAGTCCCGGTCGCGAGTTCCATCGCACCGCTGGCGCGCACTGGCGATGCCGAAAGAGCTTTTTCAACATCGCGCAGTGCTCTATACCGCGGAACACGTCCCGTTTTCGGAAGTCGTCGAGACGTATCAATCGGAGTTACTGGGGTTCCCGCTGCGTCCAACGTACTGACCTTCATAGGCAATGCAGAAATTCATGACCAGATAACCAAGCAGTGAATTACCCGGTGATTGTGCATCTGCCGCGCCGCTGGCCGCGGTGCCGTTGAGGTTTGGAAGCGCGAACGTCGTATTGCCGTCGCCGCCGTACGTCGTGCCCAGTACCGAATA
>JBQCJC010000311.1:0-15912 GCA_051953135.1 Thermoanaerobaculia bacterium
CTCGGCGGTGGGGTACGCGAAGTTCATATCCGCGCGAATGTGCTTCGAGTTCATCACGCAATACGCGCCACCATACGCCTTCCGCGTAATCACCGTCACCTTCGGCACCGTCGCCTCGGCCAGGGCATAAAGCAGTTTCGCGCCGTGAATGATGATGCCTCCGTACTCCTGCCCTGTCCCTGGGAGAAATCCCGGAACGTCTTCGAGCACGAGCAGCGGGATGTTGAACGCATCGCAGAAGCGCACGAAGCGCGCGCCTTTGCGCGACGCATCGATGTCGAGCACACCCGCAAGAAACGCGGGCTGATTGGCCACGACACCAATCGATTGTCCATTGAGGCGAATGAAGCCGACGACGATGTTGCGCGCGTAGTGCTGATGCACTTCGAGGAAGTGGCCTTCATCCGCGATCGTCTTGATCAGCTCACGCATTTCATACGGCTGATTCGGATTCTCCGGAATGAAACTGTCGAGCGAATGATCGACGCGATTGATGTCGTCATTCGTCGCGACACGCGGCGCTTCTTCCATGTTGTTCGACGGGATGTACGACAACAGCTCGCGAATGAGCGCGAGACAGTCTTCGTCCGATTCCGCCGCGAAGTGCGCAACACCGGAGACCTGATTGTGCGTCTCCGCGCCGCCGAGCTTTTCTTTCGTGACTTCTTCGTGCGTGACGGTTTTGATCACGTCAGGACCGGTGACGAACATGTAGCTCGTGTTCTTCACCATCAAAATGAAATCGGTGATCGCGGGCGAATACACAGCGCCGCCGGCACACGGTCCCATGATCGCGGAGATCTGCGGGACGACTCCGGATGCGAGCGTGTTGCGCAGAAAAATATCGGCGTAGCCGCCGAGGGAGACGACGCCTTCCTGAATGCGAGCGCCGCCGGAATCATTGAGACCAATCACAGGCGCGCCGTTCTTCACCGCGAGATCCATGATCTTCACGATCTTCGCGGCGTGCGTTTCGGAAAGCGATCCGCCGAACACCGTGAAGTCCTGCGCGAACGCGTAAACGAGTCGCCCCTGCACAGTGCCGTAGCCGGTGACGACGCCGTCGCCGGGCACGCGCTGTTTGTCCATGCCGAAATCGTTCGAGCGATGCAGGACCAGTTGATCGAGCTCCTGAAACGATCCCGGATCAAAAAGTAATGAGATGCGTTCGCGCGCGGTGAGCTTGCCGTCGTTGTGCTGACGATCGATGCGCGCTTGTCCGCCACCGAGCTCGCTCTGTTGTTTGCGTCGTTCGAGTTCTTCGAGTTTTTGCTGGAGGGACATGCGTTGGACGTTGCGCGATGATCGCGATTACAACGTCACTCTCCGTTCCGCCGCAATGCGGCGCATCTCGTCCGCGATCTGCTGTTCGGTTGCGCGCGGGCCGAGCTTCTGCCGCGCGGCCTGTTCGATCGCATCGACGCCCGCGAAGTTTTCTTCGAGAGCTTTGGCCACGATCAGAATCGCCGCCTCCGCATCTCGAAACTCCACCATTCCTCGGTCTTCCAACCGATTCACGATTGCGCGTGCCAGAAACTCGACAGGGGCCCCGGTGGTGCTCAAGCGGGGCGCATTAAAGCATCAACTCCGCCCCGAAGGAACCTGCTCCGTATGGATACCAGACGCGCTCGGTGGAAACCGCGTCGATGCGCGTGACGCGTACGCGCGATGGATAGACGCGCGTTTTGTCCCGAATGAGCACCGGCAGCACGAGCGATTCGACCGGTCCGAGGAGCGCGATGGCGATGGGACGATCGCGTTCGATCTCGGTCACATCGCATTCGATGCGCAGATCAAATGACATACGCACAGGACGCACGCGATAGCTCGGGCGATAGAAGTTGATTGTGGTTTCTTCGACGTGCTGTCCGTAGCCGTCGATGCGTCCCGCGGTTTGAATGAGTCGCACGTTCGGAGGCGCGATGTCGATCAATGACGGCAGCAACGCCGCGGTGACGTTCGGCGCGAGACGCAATCGCGATGGCGGCGCTACTTCGTTGAGCTCCGCGTGCGCGAGCGCATCCGCAATCGGATGCAAATCGTCTTCGCGATCGACGAGCACGCGCAACGGCCCGCGCGTGAGTGATGCATGAAAGCGATGCGTTTCCTCGGACCAGTGCGCATCGCCGTATTCGTGTTCCGCAACGCCGCGCGTGACGATGCAACGCTCGATGTTTACATTTTGGAGTGCGGTGACGGCAGCCACCGCTTTCGGTTCTGAAAAGCGGTGGCTATCGCCACCGCACTCCATCGGTGCGCATTCGAACAACTCGCCGCTCTCGCGCGCCCACCCACTTTCACTCACGCGAATGCGCATGCCGTTTTCCCAGCGAACGCTGATGCCGCGTTTGCGATAGATCATGCGAACACCGTCAGCATTACAGGCGCGTAAGACGCGACGAACAACTCCTGCCCTTCGCGCGAACAGATCACACCGGGATAACGAATTGCATCGCCTTCTGCGCCACGCAACGCGCTCGCAATTTCACCGCGCGTTTTGATGAGCGTGAATGGTGCTAATCGCTTTGTATTTGCGCCATCGATCACATCCGCGGCCGAGATGCGCAACGTGATCGTTTGCGTGAGCGGCTCATACGCGCCGCCATCGACGAGCAACACTTCAATGCGTTGTGCTGGCAACACGAACGGCGCGTCGTGTTGCTGTGCATGCACGCGCGTCATGCGTTGCAACGGAACATCGCGGAACGATGCACGTCGCATCGCGAGCGGCACATCGACGTCGAGCCACGAAGGCCATTCGATCGCGGGCTGTTCGTGCTCGAGCGGATGACCGATCACTTCGTGCAGCAACACCGCGGCGCTGCCGTTGCGCCACACAATCGGCAGAACGCCGGCGTCATTCACATCGATCGGAATGGATGCGATCGATCGCAGCAATTCATGATCGTGCGCGAAGTGCTCGACATTCGTGACGAGCGAGTGACCCGCTTCACGAAGCACGATCGTGGTCGAAATGCCTTCGTGCGTTGCTTCGACCACGATGCGTCGATGCGATGCGACGCATCGCGCGCGCGCATCGTTCATGGCCGCTTCGCATGCAGCGACGAGCGCGTCATCGCGAACGTCACTCGCGCTGATTCCGTCCACGTCTTCGCGAGCTTCGCCGTGCGAGAGACGGCGCTCCACGAGGCGGTCAAATGACCACAGCTCTTCGAGCGTCGCGACGGCGTAGTGCGTCAATTGAGATCGTATGAAAACTTCTTGCTGGCCGCGTCATATCGCACCGTGAGGCGATGCGCGCTGCCGGGCTCGAAGCGAACCGCGGAGATGGTGTGATGTTCCTGCACGTTATCCGCCGGAACCGTGACCCAGATCTGCACGTCGGCATTCTTCGCGGGAATCGAGTGCGACACGCTGATCGGTTTCGCCGCACGCGATGCGCGGCGCAGAAAACGCGCGGGACGTTCCGTGAAGAGCTGCTCGTTCGCAACGATGTCGCCGCCGATGCGCACGACGATGCGGCCATCCGTGAATGGATGCGTGAACGACGTCGTGACTTCCGCGGGCTCGGCGGTGACGCTCGCGGTCGTCGCGGTCGTTTCAATTGGCGATGTCGTCGCGGTCGTCGGCTGCGTCGACTTCGTGCGCTGCTGACGCGCGAGTCGCGCCGCGTCGGATTTCTGTTGTTCGCCTTGCGCGAGCTTCAGGTAATCCGATGTCTGCACGGCGTTCGGATTCAACGCGAGCGATTCCTGAAACGAGGTGATCGCGTTGCTCCACTTCTTGTCGTTGTAGAACGCGAGGCCTTCCTGAAATTTCGCATCGGCCGCCGCGAGCTGCTGCTTGCCCACGACTTCCTGCTGCCGCATCGCGTTGAGCTTCTCCATCATCGAGGAGACGTACGGCGACTTCGGATTCAGTCGCTGCAGCTCGGCGAATTTCGCGTACGCATCGGTGACGCGTCCCTGTCGCAGCAGGATGTTTCCTTCTTCGCGCAGCTGACGTTCGCGCGTCGCACGCGCTTCCGCGGTTTTGTCGATCTTCACGACCGGCGCGTTTCTGCTGCGAATGACCGCTACGGCTCCGATCAATCCGAGCACGAGCAACGCAACGATCGCGATGAAGAGCGGTGGTGCGATGCGGCGTTTGAAGATCGGTCCTGATGGCGGCTTCGGTGCTTTTGGTGCAACCGGTGCCGGTGCAGGTTTCGGAGGAACGGGACGTGTGCCTGCTTCGACGACCGAGGCATCGACCGCTTGCGGGAACGGCACTTCGAGCGTCGGTGTCGCGACGAGATTCGGTTTGTCCGTACGCGTGACGACCGTCTCTTCCGCGAGCATCGGATCTAGCGGACGCACGGGACGTTCGCCGCGCGCAACCGCGCGCAATGCATTCGCCATGTCGCGCGCACGCTGATATCGCTTCGCCGGGTCTTTCGCGAGACAACTTCCGACGACGTCCGCGAATCCTTCAGGAATCTGCGGATTGATTTCGTGCAGCGGCGGAAACGGCTCGTGCACGATCTTGTACGAGATCGACGTCAGGGAATCGCCGCCGAATGGCTTGCGACGCGTGAGGCATTCATACAAACAAATGCCTAACGAGAAGATGTCGGTGCGGCCGTCGACGGGTGCGCCTTTGATCTGCTCCGGCGCCATGTAATTCGGCGTGCCGAGAAACTGTCCGGTCGTCGTGAGATTCGATGCGCCCGACGCAATCTTCGCGATGCCGAAGTCGGTGATCTTCGCGCGATAGCCTTCGATGAGAATGACGTTCGCGGGTTTGACGTCGCGATGAACGATGCCTTTCGAGTGCGCGAAATCGAGCGCTTCCGCAACCTGCGCGATGATGTCGGCGATTTGCTCGAATGACAGCGCGCGTCCCTGCGCCATCACTTCCTTGAGATTGTTTCCTTCGACGTACTCCATCGCGATGAAGGAAACGCCGCTCGTATCGTCCTGACCGATGTCGTGCACCGTGACGATCGCGGGATGATTGAGGATGCCGGCGGCCTGTGCCTCGCGAATGAAGCGCTGTTGAAATTCTTTCGTTTCGTCGTCGTCGGCATGCGCCGCGGCGCGAATCGTCTTCAGCGCGACGAGACGTCCGATGAGCGGGTCCTTGGCAAGGTAGACGATTCCCATCGCACCCTAGCCGAGCTCGCGAACGACTTCATACCGTCCGAGCTTCAACGCTGGTTTTTCTCCCGCGACATCAGCGGCCAATCATAACCTCTTGCATTCCAGCGAGACAGGTGGAGACGGCGTGAAGAATCGGCGACGGCGGTCTCTTTTCCGTGCGATGTCCGCCACCACGCCGCGCCAACAATTTCATCTATGATGTCACGCCTGTTTTGAAATCCCTTACGGAGTCGAGCTCATGAAGGTTTATTCGGGTTCGGAGATACGCAACGTAGCGATCGTCGGACACAATGACACGGGCAAGACCACACTCGTGTCCCAACTGCTGTTCAACGCGGGCGCGCAGACGCGAATGGGTCGCGTCGAAGACGGCTCGACCGTGACGGATTTCGATCCGGATGAGGTCGAGCGCAAGCACTCGATCTCGGCCGCGGTTGCATACGCGGAGTGGAAAGACATGAAGATCAACCTGCTCGATACGCCGGGCTTCGGGATCTTCATCATGGAAGCGAAGGGCGCGATGCGCGTCGCCGATTCCGCGGCCATCGTCGTGAGCGGCGTCACCGGCGTCGAAGTCACGACCGAGAAGGTCTGGAAGTTCGCCGAGGAGTTCGCGCTGCCGCGATTGATCGTCGTGAACAAGCTCGATCGCGATCGCGCCTCGTTCACGCGTTCGCTCGACGCATTGCAGAAGAAGTTCGGAAAGAACGTCGTTCCAATTCAACTGCCGATCGGCGAGGAGAAAGATTTCAAAGGAATCATCGACCTCGTCGCCATGAAGGCGTTCGTCTACCACACCGACGGGTCTGGCAAGTTCGACGCCACCGACATTCCGGCCGATCTCAAGAGCGACGCCGACGAATGGCGCGAGAAGCTGATCGAGAAAGTCGCGGAAGGCGATGACACGCTCATGGAGCGTTTCTTCGAACAAGGCGGCTTGTCGCAGGAAGAGCTGCTCGACGGCTTGAAGCGCGAAGTCGCACATCATCAGATTTATCCCGTGCTGTGCGCATCCGCGTCGCACAACATCGGCGGACACGCGATTCTCGATGCGTTCGTGACGATGCTGCCGTCGCCCGACGAAGTGAAGACGATCGAAGGCCGGAACGCGAAAGGCGAAGCGGTGACATTCGATCGCCGCGCCGAAGCATTCCCCGGCGCGATGGTGTTCAAGACGTTCTCCGATCCGTTCTCGGGCCGCGTGTCGTTGTTCCGCGTGTACTCCGGAACGTTGAAGTCGGACACCAGTTACTGGAACACGTCGCGCGATCACGAAGAGCGCGTCGGCAAACTGCAGGTGCTGCAGGGCAAGACACAGGTTCCGGTTCCGGAGCTGCGCGCCGGCGACATCGGCGCGGTTGCGAAACTGAAGGACACGTACACCGGCGACACGATCGCGGCGAAAGATCATCAGATCGCGTTCTCGCACATCGTGTATCCCGAGGCCGCGATCGCGTTTGCGGTCGAGCCGAAAGCGCGCGGCGATGAAGACAAGCTCGGCGCCGCAATCAATCGCATCATCGAAGAAGATCCGACGATCAAGTTCGCGCGCGATGAGCAGACGAAAGAGTTTCTCATCAGCGGTCAGGGCCAGCTGCACGTCGAGATTGTCGTGGCGAAGCTGAAGAAGAAATACAACGTCGACGTCGTGCTGCATCCGCCGAAGGTGCCGTATCGCGAGACGATCACGCGTCCCGCCGATGCGCACGGACGCCACAAGAAGCAGTCGGGTGGTCACGGACAGTTCGCCGATTGCAAGATCACGGTCGAGCCGCTGCCGCGCGGTGCGGACTTCGAATTCGTCGATGAGATTTTCGGCGGCGCGATTCCGCGTCAGTACATCCCCGCGGTGGAAAAAGGCATTCAGGATGTGCGCGTGAAGGGGTACCTCGCGGGCTATCCAATGGTCGATTTCCGCGTGCGTTTGAAGGACGGCCAGTATCACGACGTCGATTCGTCGGAAATGGCGTTCAAGATCGCCGGCTCGCTCGCGTATCAGGAAGCGATGGAGAAGGCGAAGCCGACGCTGCTCGAGCCGATCATGCACGTCGACATCACCACGCCGAGCGAATACGTCGGCGACATCATGGGCGATCTCAACTCACGCCGCGGCCGCGTCGAAGGTGTCGATGCGGAAGAAGAAACGCAAACGGTGAAAGCGCGCGTGCCGCTGTCCGAGATGCTGACGTACGGCTCGACGCTGCGCTCGATCACACAGGGTCGCGGCTCGTTCCACATGGAGTACTCGCACTACGAAGAAGTGCCGCGCAACCTGCAGGAAAAGATCATCGCCGAGTCGAAGAAGTCGAAGGAAGACGAGGCGGCGGCGCACTGAAGTTCCTCGCTCCGTGGCGAGCGATGAATGATGAGCGACGAACGATGAACGGCGGCGCGAGAGCCGCCGTTTTCGTTTCATGGCGATGATCGACGCGCTTGCGATGCAGCTCATCGCTCATCACTCATCGCTCGTACTCGCGACGACATGCATCTCGCAGCTTCACAGCTTCGCGGAGATGCGCGCGATGTCCACCTTCGCATCATCACTGGCCGTGACAATGTACGTGCCTGCGGCGCCGTTCGGCGCGACGATGCGCACGGTGTAGCTGCCGGGCTGCGCGAAGTCGTAGACCTCATCCATCGTGTTGAACTGATTCACGTGTCCGATGAGCACGTCGTTGACGTACACCATCGAATCCTCGGGCAAAACATTCAGCACCATTCCGCGCCGCGCCCACATGCGCACCACCGACTGCACACCCCCGGGCCCACCGGTGATCACAGCGCGAGCGCGACCCGGCACCGGCTCGTTTGCCACCGGCGTGGTGTCGCCTTCTTCGCCATGCATCACGAGCGATGCGCCGGCATCGGGCTCGCCGGGAGGCGCGGGCGTCGTCGTGCGCTCGTGACGTTCTTTCACCGCGCCGCCTAACGGACGATCTTCGCGATACCGCAGGCCGGTGAAGACCGCGAGTCCGGCCATGGTCACAAGAATCACGCCGATGAGAATCGGCACCCATCGCGGCATGCTCATCGGCTCGTCGCGACGATGACGATCGTGTTGTTCGTCGTCGGGCACCGGCGGCGGAACCGGCGTACCGCTAGACTCCGTCATCGCCTTCGGCACGCGCGTTCTCATCGATCATCGCGGGCCCCTCGTCGGTCACGAGCGTTTCGTCGTCGTCATCGAGCTGTTCGTATTGCTGATTGCGCTGCGCGAGCAACTGTTGCGCGCGCGCTTCGTCTTCGGCACCGACATACACGCGAATGTCGCCCATCGTGCCGAAGTTGATCGGCTCCATTTGAAACTTCACGTTTTCGATGTGCGCCGGAATGCCCTCGGCTTCGAGAAAACCGCACAACAGCGTCGCCTCATCTTCGGTTCCGGTGCTGGCGATCTCGACCCAGGTCGTTCCATCCTCCGCGGGTACGGTGTTCACGTTGTCCGGGTAATTCGAGTCAGCCATATCTACCTCTCCTTATGGGTTCAGAGTGATCCGGCCAGCATCAGCCGTCATGTTTCCAACCTTTGCATAGAACAGGCCGCTTTCACGCATCCGCGCCTCGAACGCATCCGCGCGCTCTGACGCTACCGCGATCAGCAGGCCGCCCGAGGTCTGGGCGTCACACATCAATGTGAAGTCGTTCTCCGGCACGTTCAAGTGCACGCGATTGCGGAAGCCATTCACGTTGCGCATCGTGCCGCCGGGCTTGAAGCCCCGCGCGAGTGACTCACGCACACCCGCAAGCACCGGCACTTTCGATACGAAAATCTCCGCGCCGAGCTTCGCGCCTTCACACATCTCGAGCAGATGTCCGATCAGCCCGTAGCCGGTCACGTCGGTCGCCGCGTTCGCACCGACTTCCGTCATCACGCGTGCGGCATCGCGATTGAGCATCGTCATCCAGCGAATCGCTTCGTCGAGCGGCGGTTTCTTGTGGAGCAGTTTTTTCGCGCGATTCGCGCTGACGAGAATGCCGTTGCCGATCGGCTTCGTGAGAAACAACGCATCGCCTTCGCGCGCGGTCGAGTTGCGCACGAGTTTGTCGACGGCGACGACACCCGTGACGACGAGTCCGTACTTCGGCACGTCGTCGATGATCGTGTGTCCGCCGGCGATGGAGAACCCTGCTTCGAGTGCCTTATCCGCACCACCACGCAGAATTTGTTCGAGCGTTTCGAGCGGAAGTTTGTCGGTGGGAAATCCGGCGATGGCGAGTCCGAGAATCGGCGTCGCACCCATCGCGTAGATGTCAGAGATCGCATTCGCGGCGGCGATCTGTCCGAAGAGATACGGATCGTCGACGATCGGCGTGAAGAAGTCGACGGTCTGCGCGATCGCGATCTCGCCCGCGATGCGAATCACCGCCGCGTCATCGCTGGTCGACGTTCCGACAAGAAGATCCCCGACCCCTTCGGTGGAGGGGAGTTTGGAAAGGATCGAGCGCAGGTCATCCTGACCCAGCTTGCAGGCTCAACCACCTGTCGTCGCGAACGACGACAGAGGTGGATAGCGGTTGAGGGAATGCTTCACGACAGGGAGTGTATCGAATGATTGTCATCCCGAGCGTAGCGAGGGATCTGGGCGGGCGGGTGGCGCCTAACACGTGCTCGGATGAATGTCATCCCGAGTGTAGCGAGGGATCTGGGCGGGCGGGTGGCGCCTAACACGTGCTTCGTGCCGCCACCCGAGCTCCAGATCCCTCGCTCCCGCTCGGGATGACAGCTCACGCTCGGGATGACAGCTCACGCTCGGGATGACGGCTAATTCGCCGGTTCTTCTTCGCCTAACACTGCTTTCCTCGCGTTCGTCACCGCATCCAGGATTTCCTGGTACAACTCGAACTTCGTTTCCTCGGTGAGAACGACGTCGCGATTGACGATCTCCGCGATTTGCGCGGCGTAGTGCGTGGCGGGCGGAAGGCGCTCGCCGGATTCGTGAAGTTGTTTGAAGCCGAGCGTCAGCTCTTCTTCGAGACGCGTGCGAAACGTGCCGTCGAAGACTTCCTGTTCGAGCGTTGCGGGATCGATGTTCATTTCGAGTTGTACGTCGCTTTCACGATCGCGGCGTCGCGCGTGACTTTCGCGTTCTTCACGCCGCGGGTTTTCAGGAATGCTTCGTATGCCGAAGCAAATGCGGTGGCGCGCTCGGGCGACTCCCACTTCGTGTCGATCGCAACGCGGCCGTCTTTGTAGACGATTGCGCGATCGCTCATCCAGCCGCGCGCGTTGTCCGCGCCGACGAGAAAGTTCCAGTGAAACTCGCCGAGGTGCTCGACGGTGAGAGCGTCGGCAGGCTTCTTGTCATCGAATGCAACCGCCGGCGTTTTCGCCGCAACACGCGCAAAGTAATCCGCGGGATGCAAAACCTCGCGCGTACTGCGCGGCGGATTCGCATGCACGTCATCAAGCGCTTTCCATCCACCGCGGCGATATGCGGCGATGCAGAACTTCAATCCTTCGAGGTACGGAAACTTCAGCATCTCGCCGAAGTACTTCGGCGTCGATGGATCCATCATCTGATCGGAGATCGCGGCGTTGCTGATCATGCCGAGCATCGCCTCGTCCTTCACCACTTCATTCAGATCGATGCCGGACTTCTCGAGCATGTGCGCGATCATCACCAGCACTGCTTCGCCTTCGAGCACGGCGTGATACGCCATGTTCGCGTCGGTGTCGCGCATGAGCGCGGTTTCTTTTTTCGAGAGCGAGAAGAGCTGATCCTGCAGCGCGTGCGTGAGCTCGTGCACCATCACGGTTTCTTCGAGCATCTTCGGATCGAGCATCTTCGCGGTGTCGCCCGCAAGATTCGGGAGCTGTTTGATCGAGTAGTACGTGTGCGTGTGCGGATCGTAGAACGCGAGCACCTGCGACTCGTACAGCGCGAAGAGCTTCGGCAGGATCTCGCTCGTCGGAACGTCGACGAGTTGCAGCGCGCGAAGAATCGTTCCCCAGTCTTCGAGCGAGTACGGCGTCGTGCGCTCCATCTGCTCCTGCAGGTGCTTGCGCAACTCGGAGCGATCGATGGTGACGTTCTTTACGTCGTGTGCGAACTTGCGACCGCGAATTTGCTCGACCGCTTTGATGCCCGGCTCGAGTTGCGAGGCGTCAGCGCACGCGGAGCCGGCGAGCGCAACGACGAGCAGAAGCAGAGAGCGGACGCGGCGGGCCGATGTCATGCGATAGCGGAACGAGCCGTCCGCGGGAGTGATTCCGTTGTCTTCACAGCTCCTTGTCGGCAGGGCGACGCCAAATGTGTAGAATGCGCCGGTTCAGCATGGAGCGCGGCGAAAGCGAACGGGTCGAGATCACGATCAGCAGCCGCTTCGAGAACATCGAGCTGGTGCAGGTGATCGCTGAGCACCTCTGTGAAAACGCAGGGGTGGACGAGGACGGTTCGCACTGGATCGGCATGGCGGTACGCGAAGGCGTGGCCAACGCGATCAAGCACGGCAACAAGCTGGATGTGCGGAAGAAGGTGAACGCCACGTTCGAGCTCACGGGCTTCGAGCTGGAGATCACGATCATCGACGAAGGCGAGGGTTTCGATCCGGCGCGCGTCAGCGATCCCCTGAATCCACAGAACCTCATGAAAACCAGCGGTCGCGGCATCTTCTACATGAAGACATTCATGGACCAGGTCACCTACTCGTTTCATCCCGGCGGCGGCACGTCGCTGGTGATGACGAAGAACCTGCAGAAGGGCAGCGGCATCGCCAGCACGAAATCCTGAATCACCGCTTTTCAAGCAAGCAAGGAGAAACGAGAAGATGAAAGCCACCACCCGCACCGTCGACAACGTCGAGATCATCAGCCTGGCAGGGAAGATCACGATCGGCGCCGGTGACACGCAGCTCCGCGAAGTGATCTCGAACGCCCTCAACGGCGGGAAGACGAACATTCTGCTCGACATGTCGGGCGTGACCACGATCGATTCGTCAGGAATCGGCGAGCTCGTCGGCTCCTACACGACGGTCACGAATCGCGGCGGAAAGCTCAAGCTCCTCCACCTCCCGGCCAAGCTCAATGAGCTGCTGCACGTCACGCAGCTCATCACGGTCTTCGAGGTGTACGAGAACGAGCAGGAAGCGGTCGCCAGCTTCTAAGGCGTACGCGGTTTCGTTGTCGCATCGATCGAGCGGCGGGCGGAAGCCCGCCGCTTCGCATTTCTATCGACCGCGCCGCCTGCGTCCCGTCGATGCATCCGGCGCCGGCGCGGTGTTCGTCGTATCCGCCCCACGTCCCATCCAGCGCATCGGAATCGTGTTCGTGTAAACGACTTCGTTGCGCTCGAGCCAGACCGGGAAGACTTCATCCGCACGCTTCGGATCGCCGACGCCTTTCTGCGTCATGGCGATGAGATCTTCGAATCCCGACGTGTTGCCGAGAAAGTTCACCTTCAAACGAAGCGCGAGCGAAGGAAGGCTCTGCGGATTCGCTGACGGCCTGGTCGCGAGTCCCGCGATGCGCGCGGACGTGGTGAACGATTTCTTTTCACCGGGCGCAATCGCAATCAGCCGCGGCAGGAGTGTCGATCCCGGAACTTCGGATCCGACGCTCACCGTGAGCGTGTTGGATTCGATGTCGTACGTCGTCTCCGCAATGATGTCGGCGATCGCAATTTCCTGCTCGCGATTGTTCGTGACTTCGTACGTGATCGGCAGCGGCACACCGGCGCGCATTTCTTCGCCGACCACTTCGGCATCGACGCGCACGGAGCTCTCGGTACCGACGACACGACGCGGCGCATTCATGTCCACCGGCGCGGTCGAGGCGCACGCGGCTGCGAGTAAAAGAAAGAGCGGCAAAACGCGATTGCGCTTCATGAGGACGTTCTCCTGATTCGAACGTCCTCATTGTGCAGTGGATTGACCAGCAAGCCGCCGTCACGATTCAGAAAGATCCGCCGCGCGCCTCGGCACTCGCACCAGTCGTCTGTCGCGCGGGCTCGAACTGCACCGGCAACGCGTTGAGGAAGATCGTGTCGTTGCACTCGAACCACTTATCGAACTGTGCGTCAGTGAGTCGCGCACGGCTCTGCGCGTTGATCATCGCGAGGAACGGCTGCACGTTGCGCATCACCGCGACTTTCACTTGCACGTAGCGCGGTGCGGCACCAAGCGTTCGACGCAGTGCGGCAGCGGAGAGAGCCGGAGTCGCCGCGGTGTTGAACGTTTTCTTTTCGCCCGGTGCGATCAACACCATTGCGGGCATCGCGCCGTCTGGTGGAACTTCGGAGCCGATCGTGAGCGTCACGGTGCGCGAGTCTTCGTCGTACGACGCATCGGCAACGCGCGTCGCGATGGCCACGCTTTCTTTCGAGAAGTTCTGGATTTGATACGTGACGCCGATGGGAGAGCCGGGCGTGATGGTGTCGCGAACGAGCTGTGCGTCGATGCGAACATCGCCTTCACGTCCGAGGGCGCGGCGCGGGTCGTCCATGTCGATGCTGGCGGCGTGCGCCGCGGCAGCAGGAAGCAGGACGATGGTGGCAAAGATGGCGAGGAACAGTTTCGTGGATTTCATGGATCCTCCGCCGTCGGGGAGCTGCACAGTGAACGATCTCGACGGGCCCCATGTGTCTTCGGGATCGACCGTTCATCTCGGGCAACGGCTGCTTGTCAATGACTCGTTCGTTTCACGATGAGGAGCGTTTGCGCCTCATCGTCGAATGAGCCAAAAAGCCGGAACCATGCCAGCCGGTACGACCGGCAGCGCTGATTGCTTCGCTTCCGCACGTACGGCTGGCGGGCCGGTGCGGTCGTCGCGAATGCACATGACGGTCGCCACGCACAGGCGGCCGTGCTGCGTCAGTCGATCTTCAACACCGCGAGGAATGCTTCCTGCGGGATCTCGACCTTGCCCACACGCTTCATTCGCTTCTTGCCCTCTTTCTGCTTCTCGAGCAATTTGCGTTTGCGCGTGATGTCGCCGCCGTAGCACTTCGCGAGCACGTTCTTGCGCAGCGCCTTCACCGTCTCACGTGCAACCACGCGGTTGCCGATCGCGGCCTGCAGCGCCACCTCGAACATCTGTCGCGGAATGAACTCCTTCATCTTCTCGACCAGCATCTTGCCGCGTGCGAACGCCTTGTCTTTGTGCACGATCAGCGAGAGCGCATCGAGAGGCTCGCCGTTGACAAGGATGTCCATCTTCACGAGATCGCTCTCGCGGTATCCGATGAATTGATAGTCGAGCGAGGCGTAGCCGCGCGAGATCGATTTGAGCTTGTCGAAGAAGTCGAGAATGACTTCGTTCAACGGCATCTCGTAGACGATCATCACGCGATTCGCTGCGACGTACTCGAGCTTCTTCTGGACGCCGCGCCGATCAATCGCCAGCGCGAGAATCGGTCCGACGAATTCGTCGGTGGTCAGAATCGTGACTTCGAAGAACGGCTCTTCTATCATCGCGATCTTCGAGGGATCGGGGAGCTTCTGCGGGTTCTCGACTTCGATCACGTCCCCATCGCTGAGCGTGACGCGATAGCGCGCGCCGGGAGCGGTGGTGAGCAATTCGAGATTGAACTCGCGCTCGAGGCGTTCCTGAATGATCTCCATGTGCAGAAGACCGAGGAAGCCTCAGCGGAAGCCGAAGCCAAGGGCGGCGGAGTTTTCGGGTTCGTAGGAGAACGAGGCGTCGTTGAGTTTCAGCTTCGCCACTGCATCACGCAGGTTTTCGTACTCCTCGGTGATGATCGGAAAGAGTCCCGCGAACACCATCGGCTTCACGTCCTGGAAGCCGGGCAGCGCTTCCGGATTCGCTTTCGATTCCGTGATCGTGTCACCGATCTTCGCCTGCACTAGGTCTTTGATATTCGCGGAGAAGAATCCGACTTCGCCGACGCTCAGCGAGTCGATCGCGCGCGGCTTCGGCGTGTACACGCCCATCTCCGTGATCTCGTACTCGCGTCCCGTCGAAAGGAACTTGATCTTCATTCCTTTGCGAATCGTCCCGTCGACCATGCGCACGAGACACATGACGCCGCGATACGAGTCGTACCAGGAATCGAACAGCAATGCGCGCGGCGCGGTGTCGGCAATGCCGACGGGCGCGGGAATGTGCGAGACGATTTTCTCGAGCGTCTCTTCGACGCCGATGCCGGCCTTCGCGGATGCGAGCACCGCGTCATGCGCATCGAGACCAATGACGTTCTCGATCTGCTCGCGCACGCGCTCGGGATCGGCGGACGGCAGATCGACTTTGTTGATGACCGGCAGAATCGCGAGATCGTTCTCGATCGCGAGATAGCTGTTTGCGAGCGTCTGCGCTTCGACGCCCTGCGTCGCATCGACGACCAGCACCGCGCCTTCGCATGCCGCGAGGCTGCGCGAGACTTCGTACGAGAAGTCGACGTGGCCCGGCGTGTCGATGAGGTTGAAGGTGTAGATCTCGCCGTCCTTCGCACGATAGCGAAGCGTGACCGCACGCGCCTTGATCGTGATGCCGCGCTCGCGCTCGAGATCCATGTCGTCGAGCATCTGCTCGTGCATCTCGCGCTGTTCGACGGCACCGGTCATCTGCAGCAGACGATCCGAAAGGGTCGTCTTGCCATGGTCGATGTGCGCGATGATCGAGAAATTTCGGATGAATTTCGGGTCAGGCATGCGGTTCAGTGGGCCAGTTAACACGAATGGACGGGATTGTCATCCCCGCCTGGCCGGAAGAAGGCGATCCGCGCCTAAAACGTGCAGCGCATGCCGGATCGATCCGTCGCGCATCCAGCTATCGACCATCGGATAGAAAAACGCCGTCACCGTCAGGATGCCGAACACGACCGCAAGTGCCGGAGAGATCCAGACGGAGCTCGTG
>JBQCJC010000312.1:0-8796 GCA_051953135.1 Thermoanaerobaculia bacterium
GTGGATTCTGCCGCTCAACAAAATGCTGACGCGCGCGATCGATCGCACCGGCGGAACGATTCTGCACACGTCGCGCATCAATCCCGCGATCAGCCGCGTCGAGCACATTCCACCGCATCTCGAATCGTCGAAAGGCTCACCGGATGAGCGCGGCCGCTACGATCTCACCAGCGCTGCGTTGCGCACGATCGAGTTCCTGAAACTCGATGGTCTCGTCGCGTTAGGCGGCGATGGCACGCTCACGTTCGCTCGGCGTCTGCACGAAGAAGGTGTGCCGATCATCGCGATGCCGAAGACGATGGACAATGACGTCTTCGGCACCGACTACAGCCTCGGCTTCTCGAGCGCGGTGACGCGATCGATCGTCTTCATCAATGACCTGCGCACGACCGCGGGATCGCACGAACGCTTTCTCGTCGTCGAGCTCTTCGGCCGCAATTCGGGCGAGACGTGTTTGCTCGCGTCGTATCTCGCCGGTGTCGATCGCGCGATCATCGCCGAGGTGCCGTTCGATGCCGATCGGTTGTACGAAATGCTGCTGCAGGACAAAGCCGAGAACCCGAGCAACTATGCGGTCGTGGCCATCTCCGAAGGCGCGCGCACGCTGGAAGGACAGCTCGTCGAATCCGGCGAGCCGAACGAAGCCGGGCAGCGCAGACTCGGCGGCATCGGCGGTCAGCTCGCGAGCATGCTCGAACATCGCACGCGCGACACGGTCATCTCTCAACGACTCGCGTATCTCATGCGCTCCGGCGCGCCCGATTCGCTCGACCTCATCGTCGCGCGCAACTTCGGATCGCTAGCCGCGGACCTTCATCACCGCAACGAAACCGGCAAACTCGTCGGCATCGTCGACGGCCGCTCCACCGCGGGCCCAATCAGCGTGACCGGCGAAGGCAAAAAGCGCGTCGACGTCCCGCGCTTCTACGACGTGCAGTCGTACCGCCCGAAGGTCGCGGACGTGCTGGGTATGCCGATGTTTTTGCACTGAGGCGGCGGCGTTACTCCGCGATCCGCACGTCCTGCGCACCGGCCCACGGATACGCGATCGTCGTGGCGAGTGTGTCGAATGCTCCCGAGTTCACTTCCGCGGGAGACCGTTGTGTCACGAGAATTCGCACCGCGGTCGCGGGCAATGTGGCCGACTCCCACGAACCCCACGCGGTCGTTGCAGCGGTCGTTCCTGTGAGAAACGCGAGCGCCGCGCCGCCGAGTCGAACGCCATCGATCCACACGTACACCGATGCGCTGCCCGCGGGTTCGCCATTCGAACGAACGACGCGAATCGTCAGCGGTAGTGCTCGCGCATTCATGCGCAGCGGTGTTCCGTCCTGAATCAACGCACGTCGCACGACTGTCGCGCCGGCCGCCGGATGCTTCAACAGAATCAAGTCGGATGGCTGACCATCGGGAAGACCGATCGCGCCCGATTCGTCCGTCGTTCCGTTGAACACGATCTGCGATTGACTCGTCGCGATCTGCACAACCGCACCGGCTGCTGCCTGGCCGCCGACTAGTTGCACATGAATCGTCAAGCCGGATGACTCACGATCGAGTGCGATCGGAACAATCGCGTTGGTTTCTTCCGCGATCGTGATCTCGGTCGGTGCGGCTTTTTGATATCCGTCCGCGACGACATGAATCTGCAGAGTCCCCGCACGCAACGCTCCCGCCACCACACGACCCTCGGCATCCGCACGAGCGTTTTGCATCGCCGAGCGTTTGCCGCCCGGCTCCGTCCACGAGTTGCGCATCGTGACGTTCGCTCCTTCGATCGCGCGACTCGTCTCACGATCGGTGACTTGAATCGTGGCTTTCGCCGAAGGGATGTGGAAGTCGATTTCTTCGCTCGCGGAGACGCGCAGCAATTCTCGAAACGGAAGCGCCTCGCGATCGTCATCAGGCCAGATATCGACGCTCAGTGGGCCCGGCTCCCAGATCGTCAGCTCATACTCGCCGTGCTCGTTCGTTCGAATCGGCTGGATGCCTTCGCGAGCGAAATGCAATCGTGCAGTAACCGGATCCTCGCCGCGATAGACAGTGCCGGAGAGTACGATCGGCTCGAGCTTGAACCGCAGATCGGCATCCGGAGCAGTGCGCAAATCGGCGACTCTCTGAAACTTCATCGCACCTGCATTCAGCACGACACGCAGCGTGTCCGCCGGTAACTCTTCGATCGTCGCGGTGAGCGTCTCATCGAGCACGACTTGCCGAATGGTCGCACCCTTTGCGTCGAGAACATCGAGTCGCAGCTCGCGAAACTCGGGACGCTTTTGCGCGTCGAACGGCAACTCCACGGACACGCGAATCACCGGCCGCCGCTGCAACGCGGCATGCAGAGTCGTGATCCGACCAGGACGAAGCGCGATGGTCTGCGGAGCGAGCAACAGTTCCTTCGATTCGGCGCGAATCGCGGCGCGCCGCTCGGGCACGTCGAGCCACAACGCTATGATCTGTTTCGCACCGATAAACATCACTCGCGACGTGTGGGACTTGTCGCCATCGAGCACGACCTGCAACGCGCTCACAACCGGAAATGCCGCGCGATCGAGAAACGCGATCGCGACCGGATCTGTGACATTGCGCGAGTTCAGCGTTGTCGTTTTCCGCGACTGCACGACGTCAACGACTTCCGAGAGTCGAATGCCGTCGCCGGCGCGGTCCTGCACGAACGCGAAGACAACACCAACTGGCACGATGATCGGCCCTGCTTGTTCGTTCGCGCCGACCGGCCGCAGAAAGACGTGGCCGGACGTACGCACGACAATCGAGAGTCGCTCGTCCTCTTTCAGCGCCGCGAGATCGAGCCGAAGGGTCGTCGACGGAACCATCGATTCAATCGAAACGACACCGTCGTGCACGACGTCACCAACACTCAGCACTTCCGCCGATACCGAGTCAGACGCTTCGAGCCACACGAGATCGTCGGATGCAGTTTCTGTCCGCACTCCGCACTCGATCGTTCGATGCTGTGTTCCGTCGGGACGGACAAGATGCGCACGACACGCGTGGTTATCCGCGCGACGAAAGATCGTCTCGGCTGCCGCGACGCGAGTTCCATGCGCAAGCAGAAGAACAGCGACGACGAAGAGTCGCGACACGCGAATGAGCAACCCTAGAAGACGCCGCAAGGTCTCGGCAGTCCGTTCGGACCGGTGCAGTTCGTGTAGACGTTGCAGCATTCGTCGCCATAGCCATCATGCGCGCATGTGTTTTCAGGCTGGCCGGTAACGCGAAGGCAATAGTCGGTCTGTGGAAGGTTGGCGTCGACTTCACAACCGTTGTAGATGCAGCGCGCATGGCAATAGAGCCAGTAGCCATACGGCGGGTAACAGTCGGCGGCAACACCCGGTGCGACTCCGATCGCGACAAGAAGCATCAACACGAATCCAAACGAACGACTTCTGCGCATGCTCACTCCGTTGCATTACTTCGCGGACGACAAGACCGTGCGTACGGTGCTGAATGCGTTCTCGCGAATGGTGACCGGCTGACTCGTCAGAGTTCGCCCCCATGACGCGTGGAACTCTGCTTCGCCTGATGGGATTGCCGTCCAGATTGCAAATGCGCGCGGTGGCGCAACGATGATCGTGGCCGGGCGATACGTGACTCCGCCGGCCGTCAGCGTCATCTCTAACTCATCGTCTCGATCGATGTGTGAGGAGACGACCGCGAGCAACCCGCCTCCCTCGCGAGGCGCGACGGGCCGAATCTCGGCGGCATTCGTGGCAGTCGCGCGTACGGGGTCGCCGAGGGCGATCGCGTTTCCGTCGGAGTCAAACAGCCCGCCGACAACCGAGCCCACGGGACAGCGAATCCCTTTCCGTGCCTCCGCTTCGGTCACCGCCTTGCGGTCGAACACCAGACCCTCACGTGCCGAACAAAGCACGCGAAAGCTTGCATTGCGCGGCCAGGAAACACCGCTTTCCAATCGAACAATCGCCAGCGGAACGACCGGGACATCGAGCTTCGCGCCACTTCCGGGATTCGTCGCAACTCCTCCGCCGGCAATTGCTGTGCTGGTGAGACTGATGAACGTACCCGACTCGATCCACATCGAGTAGCGACCGTAAGGCGGCGCGAATGGTTCTTCGCACGGTCCCCAGATCTCAGACTCCCAATCGCTCACGTTCAGCAAACGAACCGTGCATGTCTCGTCGTGCGCAACTACGCGACCGGTCTCGTTGACGGGTCTGATGAGGATCGTCGCGTTGCCATCGGCGTTCGCGTCGACCGATTTGGACGAACGCATATCCGTGATCCTGCCCGCGGCAGCGATACCGGCGAACGTCAACATGTTGACCAGGACAACCGCGAGAAGCCGGCCTCCAGTACTCACGCTGGGATTAGCGCACTCTTACGGAGGTCCGTCAAGCCCGAATGGCGGAGCCACGTCCTTCCACCGCGCGAAACAGACTCACACAGGTTCCACAATCTCGATCCCCGCGATCGCGAGTGCCTCCAATTCGCGTCTGCGAAAGGTGAGCAGCGATTTCGCGCCGGCTTCTTTGGCGATTTCGATGAGCATCGCATCGAAGGTGTCGTTGCCGCCGATGGGGGCGACGCTCCAGGCGCGCAGCAGCGTCCACGTATCGCGCGGTTTGGGGCCGGGGATCTTTGCAGTCGAAAAGCTCGATCGCAGCAAGTGAAATGCATCCGCGTGCGTCAATCGATGCTGCGCGGGAAGACTCGTGAGCGTTGCGTAGGCTTCGATCAATGCGGGTGCGGGAATCACGAGCGCTTTGCGCGCGAGCGCACCTTCGAGCGCGTTCGCGGCGCTCTCGTGTCGCTCGTGCCAGGAGACGAGTGCGGCGGCGATGACAGTGGCGTCGCACGCAACGGGAATGGCGACCACGTTACTGCTCCTCCCCTTCCGTGCGCGAGCGGCGCTGCGTTGCCTTCACATCCTCGCGCGTGAGAACTGCGCCGGGATCGACGGACACGGCGATCTGCAATCGCCCTTTCTTCTCGATGCGAATGGGACGGCGCTTCGGCTCGATCTCGATACGGCCTTCGCGACACGTGATCGTCAGCGGCATGCCGGGCTCGATGCCCGCTTCATCGCGGATCTCTTTCGGGATCACGACGCGACCGACTTTGTCGATGGTAATTTCGATGGGCTCACTCATGGTCCGCCGCATGGTATATCCGCGCGCATGAAACGCGCGCTGCTCGTTCTTCTTCTCGCCGCAACGACCGCACTCGCACAACAACCCTCCGCACCCGATCCGCTCAAGGCGCATGACACGTCGATGGATCGCTCGTTCGAAGATACGCAACGCTACGTCGACGATGCGCTCTGGTACTTCAAGCTCGGTGATGTCGCGAACATCGAAAAGTATGAGATCGCGTCGAGCAAGCCAAGACGCGAGAGGAACGCGAGCGACGTCAATGCAGGCAATCCGATCATTTTTCCGGTCTACGTCTTCTCGCCGAAGAACCTCACCGGCAAAGCGCCGATGCTCGTCTTCGCGCATGGCGGTGTGTACGGACGACTCACGACCAACTACGCGCACATCTTTCGCGAGGCGCTGGAGCGCGGCTACGTCATCGTGTCGCCCGAATATCGCGGCTCGATCGGACACGGCACCGACCTTCGCTCGCAGATCGATTACGGCGGCGCGGAGATCGACGACACGCATGACGCGCGCAACTGGGCCGTCGAGAATTTGCCGTTCGTCGATCCGAATCGCGTCGGCATCTTCGGCTGGAGCCACGGCGGCTTTCACACGCTGATGAACATCCTCACGTGGCCGGACGACTACAAGGTGGCGTACGCGGGCGTGCCAGTGAGCGATCTCGTCGCGCGCATGGGATACAGCGGCCAGGGATATCGCAACACGTTCGAGTCGTTCATCGGCAAACAGCCCGAGGACAACGTGATGGAGTATCGGAGACGGTCGCCCGTCTTTCACGCCGAGAAACTCCGCACGCCGTTGCTCATTCACACGACCACGAACGACGAAGACGTGAACGTGCTCGAAGTCGAGCACATGATCGCGGCGCTGAAAGCGGCCGGAAAGAAATTCGAGTACAAGGTTTATCAGAACGCGCCCGGCGCGCATCGATTCAATCGCATCGACACGAAGCTCGCGAAGGAATCGCGCAAAGAGATGTGGGACTTTCTGGCGCGTTACCTGAAATGATGCGAACGCTCCTGCTCTCCGCTTTCCTTCTCGCCGCGTGCACCACGAGTGCGCCACAGAACAAATCCATCGCACCGCGCGCGCCGTGGCGTGAAGCGCCGCTCGCGCGCACGTCGGTGCCGCAGGTGTATTTCACCGAGTGGCAGAAAGCGGAGAATCGCACGACGTGCGCACTCGTCGCACCGCGCAGCGTCGGCGAGGCAGGCCGGGACGCGAAGCCTCGCGCCGCGCGCTTTTCGGGCGGATGGGCGGTCGCGTACGACCTGCCGAATTTGCGCAGCGCGTTCGGGATCGCGGGCGCGGGCGTGAAAGCCGGCGAGCCGTCGTACTCGAAGTGGCCGTACGTGCAGCATTGGGATGACGGCAGTCACGCGGAGTACGGACCGGAAGGTGGCGAAGGTCCGAATCAACTCGCGTATCTGCGCATCGAAGGTCAGGATTGCCTTTACAACGTCTGGTCGCGCCTCGGCAAAGAGCATCTCGAATTGCTGCTGCGCGAAATGAGGAGAGTCGAAGAGTGATGAAGAAACTGGCAGCGATCTGTTTGCTCGCGTTGTCCTTGCATGCGGCCGAAGGAAAGTGGACGCCGCAGCAGGTGCTCGAGCTCGATCGCCAATGGCTCACGCAACAGGGACTGCAACTCGCTCCGGAGAAATTGTGGGATCCGGCGAAAGGCACCGGCCTGCTCGCCGCAACGATCGCCATCGGCAACTTCGGTTGCTCGGCGGGATGGATCTCGCCCGATGGTCTTTTCATCACCAACCATCACTGCCTCTTCTCCGTGCTGCAGGAGCATGCCACTCCGCAGAACGACATCATCACGAACGGCTTTCTCGCGAGCACTCGCGATTCGGAACTTCGCAGCAAGACGCTGCGCGTGTCGGTGCCGCGACGCTTCGTCGATGTGACGAAGGAGATGCGCGCCGCGGTGCCAACGAATGGCACAGACATCGAGCGATTCAAAGCGCTCGAGCGCAAAGCCTCCGAGATCGTCAAAGAGTGCGAGAAGAATCCGGGCTCGCGCTGCAAAGTCGCGCAACACGACGGCGGCGTGCAGTACGTGCTGCAGGACATGCTCGAGTTGAATGACATTCGACTCGTGTACGCGCCGCCGCGCGAAGTCGGCGAGTTCGGCGGCGAAGTCGATAACTGGATGTGGCCGCGACACACCGGCGATTTCTCGATCGCACGCGCGTACGTCGATGGCAAGCCGTTCCAATCGAGTCTCTACTTTCCGCTCGCAAAATCCTCCGCGAAGCCCGACGACTTCATCATGGTCCTCGGCTATCCCGGCACGACGTATCGCTCGATGACCGCCGCGGAGATGGAAGAGCGAGTGTTGTGGCATCGCACGCGCGCGACCGTGTATCGCGAGTGGATCGATTTGCTGGAAGCCGCGGCGAAAGGAAATCCGGAAGCGGAGATCGCGATCGCCGACGATACGAAGACGCTCGCGAATCGACAGAAGAACGGCGAAGGACAACTCGCCGGATTCCGTCGCGGCAATCTCCTCGAGAAGCAGCGCACGCTGGACAACGCGGTGCTCGCGAAGTATCCGCGGGCGCGCGGTGCGTACGACGGACTCGCGCAACTCGCGAAGGACAAGATCGACACCTTCGCCACCGATTTCTATCTCGATCATCTGCGCATGTCCTCCGCCACGCTTGCGCCGCAGGGGCCGAAGTCGCTGATCTTCGCGATGACGGTCGTGCGTTCCGCGATCGAGCGCGCAAAGCCGGAGGCGGATCGCGATGCAGTGTTCACGGCGCGCAACATCGGCCGCGTACGCGATGCACTCGAACGCGAGCAGAAGCGTTTCTACGCACCCGCGGATAAAGCATTGCTCGCATCGTGGGCAAAGCATGCGGGCGTTGCGCTGCCGATGCCGGTCGATGATTTGTACGCGCAGACAAAGCTGCTCGACGTGAGCGAGCGTCTCAAGCTGTTCGACGAGTCCGTCGAGCAACTACACGCGCGCAAAGATCCGCTCGTCGAGTTCGCATTCGCGCTCGAGACGAAACTGCGCGACGCGATCGCACGCAAGGACCAGCGGGAAGGCACGGTCGCGCGACTGCGTCCCGAATGGCGCAACGCGGTGATCGCGTACGCCGGAAAGCCTGTTGCGCCCGATGCAAACTCGACGCTGCGCGTCTCGTTCGGTCACGTGAAGGGCTACGCGCCGCGCGATGGTCTGTGGGCAACACCGCAGACGACGCTCGCGGGTCTGCTCGAAAAACATACCGGTGTCGAGCCGTTCGATGTGCCGCAAAGCGTGCGCGACGCGGCGGCGAAGACGAGTCCGTCGCTCGTCGTGAATTTCCTCGCCGATGGAGACACGACTGGCGGTAACTCCGGCAGTCCGGTGGTGAATGGACGCGGTGAGCTCGTCGGCGTGAACTTCGATCGCGTGTGGGAAAACGTTGCAAACGATTTCGGCTACAACCCGGATGTGGCGCGTAACGTGAGTGTGGATGTGGGGTATGTCGTGTGGATGTTGCGCGATGTGGCGCACGCCGAGGAGTTGTTGAAGGAACTGGGCGTGTCGCAGAAATAGCGAAACGCAATCCCGCAGTCATTCGTCGGAGAGATCATGCGAGCGACCGCTACGATTCTTTTCTTGCTTGTCTCCTGCGCCGCCGCGGCGCAGGAG
>JBQCJC010000313.1:0-3188 GCA_051953135.1 Thermoanaerobaculia bacterium
CGAGTGCCCGAGCCGCGTTTTCAATTTTCAATTTTCAATTTTCAATTCGGCAGTCTGGGAGGGTGTGACGCGTGAAGACCGAAATCGGAGATTTCCTCGACTATCTCACCTTCGAGCGAAACGTTTCACCGAACACGGTGACGGCGTATCGCGAGGATCTCGAGTCGTTCATCGGATTCCTTTGCAACGACTACTTCACGATGGGACGCGATCAGCTCGAGCTGACGCGCGTCGATCACCTCACGATTCGCTCGTATCTCGCGCATCTCTCGCGGCGAAAGCTCAGCCGCTCGACAACAGCGCGTCATCTCTCCGCGCTGCGTACGTTCTTCAAGTACCTCGTGCGTGAAGGCGCGGTCGAATCGAATCCCGCGCGCACGGTTGCGACACCGAAGAAAGAAAAGCATCTGCCGCAGGTGATGCAGCCCGCCGATGTCGCGCTGCTGCTCGAGCAACAGGATCGCTCGACGACGCTCGGTCTTCGCGATGCGGCGTGGATGGAGTTGCTCTACGCGAGCGGGCTGCGCATCTCCGAGCTCGTCGGCGTCGACATCGATGATCTCGAGTTGAAAGCGCGTCTCGTCAAAGTGCACGGCAAGGGCTCGAAGGAGCGGATCGTACCGTTCGGCGCGAAAGCGGAGAGCGCATTGCGCGCGTGGCTTGCGGTGCGCGGCGAGCTGGTGCACGACGTCGATGAGCAGGCGGTGTTCGTGAACTATCGCGGCCATCGCATCACGGCACGCTCGGTCGCGCGTTTGTTCGAGGTGTATCTGCGCCGCGCGGCGATGCGCGCGGGGATTTCGCCGCACACGATGCGTCACTCCTTCGCCACGCATCTCCTGAACGCCGGCGCCGATCTCCGCGGCATTCAGGAGCTCCTCGGCCACTCATCCCTTTCGACGACGCAGAAGTACACGCACTTGAACGATTGGCAACTCATGGCCGTGTACAAGAAGGCGCACCCTCGAGCGTGAGTCGTTAACCACTAGAATCCCCACCGTGATCCGCGCGATCGTCCACCACGGCTTCGTCGGAAGCGGCATCGAGTACTTCGCGGTCGTGGTCGGACCGGACGTCGACAAGCGCTTTTTCTTCGAGCAGATCACCGCGCAGCGCGGTGATGTGATCCGCTATTTCGGCGGCAACTCGGAGATCGTCATGAATCCCGAGGGCGTGCGCTTCCGCGGGAACGGCGGGATCTTCGGCGAAGACATGTTCGGCGGACATCTGCCCGTCGGCGATTTGTTGAACGAGCAGGTCGTGAATCGACTCGTGCTCTTCGGCACCACCGTCGAGCAACACGAGCTGCGATTCACGCGCAACACCGAAGGCTTCGAGCGCTGGGACAATCTCTTCCTGCAGGGCAACGCGGTCGCGAACTATCTGTTCTTCATCGACGATCGCAAGCGCTACAACGACGTGCGCGATCGTCAGGAAGCGACGCTCAAAACGCTCGGCAAATTACTGAAGCGCTCGACGAAAGTCGGCGCCGGCAATTTCATCGCGCTGTCGCACGAACTGCTCGATACGTTAGGCGAGCCCGAATCGACGATCGTCGTCGTGCGGCTCGTGCATCGCGCGAATCAGCAGTTCGCGGATCTCTGTCGTCGTTCGTACGCGGCATCGAAATCACTCGATGAAGTCGAAGGACGAATGCAGGATCTCGACATCGAGCCGTATCAGCGGCAACGCATTCAGATCGATGTCATCTATCACCATCCCGACAATCAGGAACTGATCGACGAGTACAAGCGCATCCTCGCGTCATGCGCGGGTGCGACGATCGATTCGTCGGCGCGCGCGCGTCTCATGCGATTGCGCACGTTGTCCCTGCGCAATGAAGTGCCGCTGTCGATCTTCGACACGCTCGAAGAAATCGTGCTGCAGGAGCCGCGTGCGATCGCGCGCAAGGAAGACGAGCCCGATTACATTCAATCCACTCGCGAGATCCTCGGCGGCTTTCTCCTCGGCCGCAACATCACGCGCAAGCTCTCGTCGCTCGATCTCGTGCAGCTCATGGAGAACAAGCAGAAAGCGGCGGCGAATCGCGATCAAACGTTCGAGGAAGTGCTGCTTGAAACCGGCCGCCTCATCGACGAGATCGGCCGCGTGGAAGAAGACTTCGAACGACTCGAATCGTTCGGCGAGCTGGTCACGCTGTTCGATCGTATCGATCACACGACGACGCTGCTCAACAAACTCGCGTTCATGGACGACGTCGAGCTTTCGCCTGAACAAGTGCGCTCGCTTCTCGGCAACATGCAAGTGTTCGAAAAACTGCGTCGCGGGCTGTTCCAGCAGTTGTTCATCGATCCCGTGGTGAACAACGAATACGCGCTCGCGTACGGTCGCAAGAAGTTGTACGCGCTGACGCTCGGACTCATCTCGATCGAGAACAACGAGGAATCGATCGCGGGCGTCGTCGAAGCGATCACGACGTTGAATCGCAACGAGCGCGGCTTCTTCGCCGCGTACAACCTCGCGCGCCGGCGCATGGCGAATTTCTATCTCGAGCTCAACACCGCGGAAGGTCGCGAGACGTTCCGTCGCGAGATTCGCGCGGAGATCGCGCACGATCCGGAGATGCGCGAATTGCAGGAGATCATGACCGAGGGCTTGCTCGAGGAAGTGATCACGAAGATTCGCCTCGAAGCGTTCTACATCAATCAACTGCTGCCGCGAATCATCGAGGAGCAGGACGCAAAATTGCGTAACGACTTTCTCTCGAACTCCGGACTCGATCGCTTCCAGGTGGAAGAGCTCGAGAGCGAATACTTCGAAATGCGCGCGTTCCCGCCGCAACTGCTCGATGTGATTCAGAGACCTGCAGCGTCATGACAAACCGACTCGCAACCGAAACGTCTCCGTACCTGCTCCAGCACGCGCACAACCCCGTCGATTGGTTTCCGTGGGGCGAGGAGGCGTGGACGAAAGCGCGTGCCGAGGATCGGCCGGTGTTTTTGTCGATCGGCTATTCGGCGTGTCACTGGTGCCACGTGATGGAGCGCGAATCCTTCGAGAATCCTCGCATCGCCGAGCTCATGAATGCATCCTTCGTCTCCATCAAGGTTGATCGCGAGGAGCGACCGGACCTCGACGGTATTTACATGCAGGCGGTGCAGGCGATGACCGGCCAGGGCGGATGGCCGATGACGGTGTTCCTGTCGCCCGACGGCACACCGTTCTAT
>JBQCJC010000314.1:0-5234 GCA_051953135.1 Thermoanaerobaculia bacterium
GCTCTCAGCCCGCCGGCTGTTGATGTTCGGCGGGCTGAGAGCCCGCCGCTCCACCTGCTGCTACTCATGCTGCACCAACGCCTTCGTCGCCGGATGCTTTGGGTTCGTGAGCACTTCCTTCGGGTCGCCCTGCTCCACCACCTGCCCCTCCGCCATCACGATCACGCGCGTCGCGAAATCGCGGGCGAAGTCATCGTCGTGCGTCGTGAGCATCAGCGTGCGGCCGTCCTGCGTCAGCTCGCGCAACGTTTGCCCCAGCTCCGCGCGACGCGCGGGATCGAGCGACGCCGTCGGCTCATCCATCAACAACAGCGGAGGATCGATCGCCATCGCGCGCGCGATCGCAACGCGTTGCGCTTCGCCGCCCGACAACTCGCGCGGCCACGCATCGCGACGATGCGCAACACCGAGCGATGCGAGCAACTCATTCGCGCGAGCTTCCGCATTCACGCGCGACACACGCGCCACGTGCATCGGCGCGAGCGTCACGTTCTCCATCGCGGTGAGATGCTCCCAGAGATAGTGATACTGAAACACGAGTCCGACCTGCTTGCGCAGCTCGCGCATCGTCGTGCGATCCGGCGCGCCGCCGGACTTCAACATCACGCCGCCGACATCGATCGTTCCGCCTTCGAACGCTTCGAGCGCCGTGACGGTGCGCAGCACGGTCGTCTTCCCGCCGCCGCTCAATCCCATCAACGCGACGAGCTCACCGCGCGCGACTTCGATGTTCACGCCGCGAAGAATCTCGCGCGCGCCGCGGCGAAGGCGAAGGTCATGAATGCGAAGAACCGAAGTCATAGCGAGTCCGCCTTCCAGCGCGATTCGAGCGTGCGTGCGAGTCGTGCGAGCGGCAGCGACATCGCGAGATACAACGCCGCGCACAACGCGCCCGGAATCACCCAGCTGCCGATGTTCGCGGCGAAGATCTGCGTCTGTTTCGTCAACTCGACGACGGTGATGACGGAGACGAGTGACGAGTCTTTCAACAGCGCGACGAAATCATTCGTCATCGGCGCGAGCGCGAGTCGAAATGCCTGCGGTCCGCGCACGTAGCGGAAGACCTGCGATTCCGTGAAGCCGAGGATGCGCGCGGCTTCGAGTTGCCCGCGGGGAACTGCTTCCATCGCACCGCGATAGATCTCGCTCTCGTACGCCGCGTAATTCAATCCGAGTCCGATCAGCGCCGCGACGAACGCCGGAAGTTTGATCACGGCGGAGAGTCCGTAGTACAGCACGAAGAGTTGCAGCAGCACCGGCGTGCCGCGCGTCACCTCGACGTACGTCGTCAGGATCGCGCGAATGAATGGGTTCCCATACACCCGGCCCGTCGCGACGGTGACGCCGACGAAGATCGCCAGCGCCATCGCCAGACACGACATCGCGATCGTGATTCCCGCCGCGCGCAACAACGCCGGGAAGTATCGAATCAACGCTTCGACCTGCGATATCTGCGGCTTCGCAGGTGCTACGTTCGTAGCAGCGTCCGTTTTCGCCACCGGCGCCGCGAGCACTTCATCGAAGAATGGCTGCTGGTACTCGTCCCAAATGTTCCACTTGCGATAAATGCGCTGCAGCGTGCCGTCGCGCATGCGCGCTTTCAGCACGTCGTTGATCTGATCGCGCAGCACGATGTTCTCGCGCGCGCAGACGACGATGTAGTGCCCTTTCGCGACCGGCTTTTCGTAGTGCGAATAGAGGCCCGGCGTTCGATGCATGGCGCGCGCGGCGATGATGTTGTCGAGCAGCACGGCGTCGAGGCGTCCGCGTTGCAGGTCTTCGTACGGATGCACGTCGTCGTCGTACGAGACGGCGATGATGCCGAGTTTCTTTTCAGCATCGAGCAGGATGTCGTACGCGATCGTGCCGCCAAGCGTGCCGACGCGACGCCCGCGCAAATCGGCAAGCTCGTCGTACTTCGTTTTGTCTTCTTCGCGAACGGTGAGCGTCTCGGTGAAGGTGTAGTACGGAATCGACGCCGCCAGCGCCGCACGCCGCGCGGGCGTGTCTTCGACGCCGCTCAATCCCATCTCGAAATCGCCGCGCTGCACGCTCTGATCGATCGCGGAGAACGCGACCTACACGAACTGCGGCTTGCGTCCCAACGCCTTCGCAATCTCTTCCGCAACCTCGACGTCGAAGCCGTGCACGATCTCGGGATCACTCGGATCGGCCTCGACAAACGGCGCCCCACCCTCGGAATCACCGCCCCAGCGAAGGACGGAGGGTTGGGCGTTGACGCCTGTGGCGAGGACCGCGAGGAGGCAAGCGATGAGCGATGAGCGATGAGCGATGAAGCGCGTCGCGAGAGCGAGCATGGATTGTTTCAAGATGCCGTCGTTTCTCGGGCATTTGCATCGTCATGTCAAGACCGAATCAAATCTCGCGACGCACTTCATCTCTCATCGCTCATCTCTCATCGCTCGTCCTCGCGCGACACGCTCCTGCGAAGCACACACCGCCGTGATACCTTCCCCGCCCATGACCCCTGACCTCTCCCTCGCGCTTCGGCTTGCCGATGCGGCGGATGCGATCACGCTGAAGCACTTTCAGTCGGCGACGCTTGCGGTGCGGACGAAGATCGACATGACGCCGGTGTCCGAGGCGGATGAAGCGTGCGAACATGCGTTGCGCGAGATCCTCGCGCGCGAGCGTCCCGACGACGGCATCCTCGGCGAAGAATTCGGCACCAGCGGATCGACGGAGCGGCGCTGGATCCTCGACCCGATCGACGGCACGAAGAACTACGTGCGCGGCATTCCGGTGTACGCAACGCTGATCGCACTCGCGGAAGGCGATCGCATCACCGCCGGCGTCGTCAGCGCGCCCGCGATGCATCGACGCTGGTGGGCCGCACGCGGTCAGGGCGCATTCGCGAACAACAAACCGATTCACGCATCGCGCATCGCGACGCTGAACGACGCGCACATCGCGTACGACAGCGTCACCGATTTCGACAAGCACGGCACCACCGACAAGTTCCTCGCGCTCGTGCGCCAATGCACACGCGCGCGTGGCTTCGGCGATTTCTGGATTCACATGCTCGTCGCCGAGGGTGCGATCGAGATCGCGGTCGAGCCCGCGGTTGCGGCGTGGGACATGGCCGCGCTGCAGGTGATCGTCGAAGAAGCAGGCGGGCGGTTCACCGATCTGCAAGGCAACGCGCGCTACGACGGCGGCAGCGGCGTCTCGACGAACGGCGTGCTGCACGACACGGTGCTGGAGGCGTTGCGATGAGTGAACAGACGGCGGAACAGACGATCGAACAGGTGATGGTCGTGGAGCGCGAGGCGCTCGGGCCGCATCTCATCGAGTGCGGATTGATTCTCGAAAACACCGACGCACTGCTCGAGCGCATTCAGGAATCGCACTTCTTCATCGATCGCCCCACCGCGGAAGTGTCGCCGCAGTACAAGCAGATCATTCCGTACGTCCTCATTCGCCACGATGGGTCGTACTTTCTTTTGCAGCGCACGCAAAAGCAGACCGAGGCGAGATTGCATCACAAACTGTCGCTGGGGATTGGTGGACACATCAATCCGGATACGCCCGGCATTCTCGAAGGATTGCAGAAAGAGCTCGAAGAGGAAGTCGATGTCACCGGTGATTACGACCTCACCTTCGTCGGCCTGCTCAACGACGACACCACCGACGTCGGCCGCGTCCACCTCGGCGCCGTCTACGTCCTCGATGCGCTCAGCGGCGACGTGCACGTGCGCGAAACCGAAGAGATGACGGGACGCTGGGCGCCACTTTCCGAGCTTGCCGCATCGCGCGAGCAAATGGAGACCTGGTCGCAAATCGTGTATGACGGATTCGTGCAAGGCGCGTAGCCTTGACGAATGCCAGTATCGCGACGCGCATTCTTTCTCACGACCGCGACGGCCGCGAGCGCCACGCTCCTCGCGCCGAAACTGCTCACACAATCGAAGGATGACCTCGGCGATTGGAAGCGCGTGCGCGCGCTGTTCAATCTCGATCCGCAATGGGTGCACGCGGGACTCTTCTACTTCTCTTCGCATCCGAAGCCAGTGCGCGATGCGATCGATGCGTATCGACGGCAACTCGATGCCGATCCGCTCATGACCGTCGAGGAAGCGATGTTCATGTCGGAGGCGACGTATCTTCCCGCGCACGCACTCAGCGCGATCGCGAAGTTCATCGGCGGTGATGCGAACGACGTCGCGTTGACGAGCAACACCACGACGGGACTCGCGCTGCTGTATCACGGCATCGCACTGAAACCCGGCGATGAGATTCTCACCACGGAACACGATCACATCGTGCATCACACATCGATCGACTATGCGTGCGCTCGCACTGGCGCGAGCATGCGTCGCATCGCGTTGTTTCCACCGCACGACGCGAGCAACGTGACGATCGAATCACTCGCATCGAAGCTCGCCGATGAAGTCAAACCATCGACGCGCATCGTCGGCATCACGTGGGTGCATTCGAGCAGCGGCGTGAAGTTCCCGCTGCGCGAGATCGTCGCCGCGGTGCGCGCGAAGAATCCGAAGACGCTGATCTTCGTCGACGGCGTGCACGGCATCGGCTCGACGAAACGCGAGATTGTTTCGACCGGCATCGACGCATTTTCCTCCGGTCTGCACAAGTGGATGTTCGGACCACGCGGCACCGGCTTTGTGTGGGCGAAACCGGAAGTGTGGGCGCAGATGAAACCGATTCTGCCGTCGTTCTCGGATGTCGAGTTGTACGACGCGTGGATCGCGAAGCGCGAGCCGAAAGGTCCGCCGCGCGCGAGTTGGTTCTCGCCCGGCGGCTTTCAGAGTTACGAGCACATGTGGGCGATCCCGTCCGCATTCACGTTGCACGATTCGATCGGCCACGAGCGCATCGTGAATCGCATCGCGGAGTTGAACTCGATGGCGAAGAAGGAGCTCGCGTCGATGCCGCATGTGAAGTTGCGCACGCCGCTCGATGCATCGCTGTCCGCGGGCATCAATTGCTTCGAAGTGGATGGCGTCGCGCCCGAGGAAGTCGTGCGGCGATTGCACGCGAAGAAGGTGCTGGGCTCGACGAGCCCGTACGCGGTGACGTATCCGCGACTGAGTTTCGGAATCGCGAATGACGAGAAGGATGTGGAGAAAGCGGTGCAGGTCGTGCGAGAGATGAAAGGTGGGGGGGGGGGGGGGGGTGGCCCCCCGCGGCCCCCACAACAGCCGGGGGGGCCCGCCCCCCCCCCCCCGCCCAAACACCCCCCCAAAAAACGA
>JBQCJC010000315.1:0-3751 GCA_051953135.1 Thermoanaerobaculia bacterium
AAATTGAAAATTGAAAATTGAAAATTGAAAAAACGAGGGCGTCGCGAATGGCGCCTTTTTCAATTTTCAATTTTCAATTCACTTCCCATACGTGACACGCCAGATCACACCCGAACCATCATCCGTGACGAGCAGCGAGCCATCCTTCAGCACGAGCAAACCCGCGGGTCGTCCCCACACCGTGCGATCTTTCGGATCCGGCGCCCAGCCGGTCACGAAATCGTCGTACCCGCCGCTCGGCTTCCCGTTTCGAAACGGGATGTGTACGACTTTGTAGCCCGTGCGATTCGTGCGATTCCACGAGCCATGCAACGCGACGAACGCACCGCCGCGATACTGCGGCGGAAACATCGTGCCGCTGTAGAACGCGAGTGTGATCGGCGCCGAGTGCGATTCGATCAACACCGTCGGCACGATCGCTTTCGCGATGAGATCCGCACGCGCGCCTTTGCGACGCGGATCGACATTTTTTCCGATGTACGAAAACGGCCAGCCATAAAACGCATCGCGCTCCACTTCAGTCGCGAAATCGGGAACGAGATCGTCGCCGAGTCCATCGCGTTCATTCACGACCGTCCACAGCGATTGATCCGCGGGATTCCACGCCAGTCCGATCGGATTGCGCAGTCCGGATGCGAACGTACGACGTCCACTGCCATCGGCGTTGTATTCGGTGATCGCCGCCCGCAGCGGTTCGGATGTTTCGTCGCTGACATTCGACGCCGACCCCACCGCGACGTACATCTTCGAACCGTCGCGATTGAAGATCACGTTGCGCGTCGAGTGTCCGCCGGGCGGCAGACCGACGACCTTCACCGGCTTGCCGGATGCGCGCGTTTGCCCCGATTTGTACTCGAAGCGAACGATCGCATCCTGATTGCCGACGTAAAGCTGATTGCCGCGAAACGCGAGACCGAACGGCTCGTCGAGATCATCGGCGAATGTGAATCGCTGATCGGGACGCGAGTCGTTGTTCGTGTCGCGGAAGACGTGAATGATTCCGGACGCGGTGTCGGCGACAAACACATCGCCGTTCGGCGCAAGGAGCATGTTGCGCGGGTTGTGAATGTTCGTCGCCCACAACTCGACTTTGAATCCCGGCGGAACGTTGAGCGATGCATTCGCGGGACGCGCGATCACGTGCGGAGGATTGCCGGCGCTTTGCGTTTGATACGGCTTCGGAAGTTGATCCGCGCGCACGTCGTAATGCTGCATCGTGCGCGTGCGTTGTGGTGGCGGGGTTTGTTTCGTCACCGGCGACTGAGCATCACTACGCGAGCATGCAACGAGAAGAAGGAGCGATGCAGCGAGGGCGTGCTTCATGCGAATGCAGTCTAATCACTCGCTTTCCGGAGTTCCGTCAACATCCGGTGTCGCGATGCAGTACGGCTGAGACTGCACGTGGCTGCGCTTTTCCATGACATCATCCCGCGCCATGCGATTCCGCGCTTTCTGTCTCGCGCTCCTCGCCGCCGTTCCGCTGTTCGCACAACTGCGAACGCAGAAGCCGCCACAGCACGCCGCGCACTGGATGGCGATCACCGGAAAGCCGTTAGGCGCGACTGCCGGATCGATGATGTTCCAGAAGGGCGGAAATGCGGTCGACGCCGCATGCGCGATGCTCGCGGCCGTTTCGACGCAGTGGGACACGCTCGGCTGGGGCGGCGAGACGCAGGCGCTGATCTACAACCCGAAAACGAAGCGCGTCATCGGGATCAACGCGCTCGGCGTCGCACCGAGTGGCGCTACGGTCGAGTTCTACAAATCGAAAGGCATGAACTATCCGCCCGAGTACGGACCGCTCGCCGCGGTGACGCCGGGAACGCCCGGCGGATTGCTGGTCATGCTCGCGGAGTACGGAACGCTGTCGTTGAAAGACGTGCTCGCGCCCGCGATTCAGATGGCCGACGGCTTTCCGATCGAAGCGCAGCTCGCGAACGGCATCGAGCGTCAGAAAGCGAAAATCAAGGAGTGGCCGTACTCGAAGTCGGTGTTTCTGCCGCATCTCTCGGCGGACGATGCGAAGAGCTCGCGCGAAGCACCGAGTGCTGGTGAGCTGTTTCGTCAGCGCGATCTCGCGGCAATGCTGCGCAAGCTCGTCGAGGCGGAACAGCAGGCGCTGAAGAAAGGGAAGTCGCGCCGCGACGCGATCATAGCCGCATACGACCGCTTCTACAAAGGCGACATCGCGCAGGAGATCGCGCGCAGCGTGCAGGAGCAGGGCGGTCTCATCACCACGAACGATCTCGCGAAGTGGAAGGTGGAGATCGAAGCGCCGGTGAAGACGACGTACAAGGGCATCGACGTCTACAAGCTCACGGTGTGGACGCAGGGTCCATCGATGCTGCAGGCGCTGAACATCCTCGAGAATTTCGATCTCAAGTCGATGGGCTACAACAGTGCGCGCTACATTCACACGCTGTATCAGGCGATGAATCTGTCGTTCGCGGATCGCGATTTCTATTTCGGCGATCCGTACTTCCCGCCGGTGGAACCGGTGGCGGGTTTGCTTTCGAAGGACTACGCGAAGGAACGCGCGAAGCTGATCAACGCGGAGAAGAATGATCCGAACATCGGACCCGGCGATCCGTATCCGTTCCAGGGCGAGACGAATCCGTTTCTCGATACGTTGAAGAATTGGAGCGCGACCGCGACGAAGCCGCGCAATATCGCGGAGCTGCAGCATTTCGAGGAGATGTTTCGTCAGGGCACGACGTCGATCGAGGCGGCGGATGAAGAAGGCTGGGTGGTGTCGGTCACGCCGAGCGGCGGCTGGGTTCCGGCGGTGATCGCGGGAAAGACAGGCATCGGGTTGTCGCAACGCGCGCAGAGTTTCGATACCGATCCCGCGCAGAATCCGTTCAATGTGATCGAGCCGGGCAAGCGTCCGCACGTGACGCTCACGCCGACGCTGGCGATGAAGGACGGCGCGCCGTATCTCGCATTCGCGGTGCAGGGCGGCGATACGCAGGATCAAAATCTGCTGCAGTTTTTTCTGAACGTTGTCGAGTTCGGGATGACGCCGCAGGAAGCGGTGGAAGCGGCGAACTTCAACACGGAGCAGGTGCGCAAGTGGCTCGGTGACCGGCAGTCAACGCCCGGCCGCATCATTCTCAATGAGTCGATCCCCGCGTGGGTGCGCAACGACCTGCGCCGCATGGGCTACGACATGCGCTTCGAGGAGCGCACGTCCGGCCCGATCAACGCGATCTGGTTCGATCGCGCCCACGGAACGATGTGGGGCGGAAGCTCGAATCACGGCGAGGACTATGGGGTTTCGTGGTGATTGTGTGGTTTCGGCGCTGAGGAGTTTGTCGTCGCGGAAACGAGCGATGAGAGATGAGAGATGAGCGATGAGCGATGAGAGAGTGATGAATGATGAGTGATGAATGATGAACTGCATCGCGAGCGCGGCGTTTCTCGAGATGACGTCATGTCAATGAACGCGGGTCTAGCGACACCGTTCATCACTCATCTCTCATCACTCATCATTCATCACTCGCTCATCGCTCATCACTCATCGCTCGTTCCCGCGACAAGGCCGCCCACGCAGTGCCACACGAACAATCACCACGAAACCCCATAGTCCTCGCCGTGATTGGAGCTTCCGCCCCACATCGTCCCGTGGGCGCGATCGAACCAGATCGCGTTGATCGGGCCGGACGTGCGCTCCTCGAAGCGCATGTCGTAGCCCATGCGGCGCAGGTCGTTGCGCACCCACGCGGGGATCGACTCATTGAGAATGATGCGG
>JBQCJC010000316.1:0-6932 GCA_051953135.1 Thermoanaerobaculia bacterium
CTTAGCCCGCCGATTCGTCAAAAATTCGGCGGGCTAAGAGCCCGCCGCTCCACATCGCTTACTTCAATCCTCGTTCGATCAGCAGCGGCTCCACGATCGGATCTCGTCCGCGGAACGCGCGATACATCTCCGCGGCATCCATGCTTCCGCCCTTCGACAGAACCATGTCGCGGAAGCGTTGTCCGTTCTCGCGCGTCAGTCCGCCGTTTTCCTTGAAGTAATAAAACGCATCGTGTCCGATCACCTCGGACCACAAGTACGCGTAGTACCCCGCCGAGTACCCGCCATCCCAGATGTGCGAGAAGTACGCGGTGTGATAGCGCGGCGGAACCTGCGGCACATCGATCCTGTAGCGCTCCAGCGCCGCCTTCTCGAATGACTTCACATCCTGCAGCGGCGCATCGGCCGGCAACGTGTGCCACGCCATGTCGAGCAATGCCGACGCGAGATACTCCGTCGTCGCGTAACCCTGATTGAACGTGTGCGACTTCACGATCTTGTCGACGAGCGCCTGCGGCATCGGCGCGCCCGTTTGATAGTGCTTCGCGTAATTCGCGAACACCTTCGCGTCGAGCGCCCAGTGCTCGTTCACCTGCGACGGGAACTCGCCGAAATCATTCGGCACGTTCACGCCCGACAGCGAGCGATAGCGCACATTCGAGAACATGCCGTGCAGCGCGTGGCCGAACTCGTGGAACAGCGTCGTGATGTCGTCCCACGTCAGCAGCGTCGGCTGCCCCGGCGCGGGCTTCTGAAAATTCGCGACGTTGTAGATCACCGGCTTCGTGCCGAGCGCTTTACTCTGATCGACGTACGCTTCCATCCAGGCGCCGCCGCCTTTGTTCGAGCGCGCGTAGTAATCGCCGTAGTACAGCGCGAGCGGCGTGCCGTCCGCGTTGAACACTTCCCACACGCGCACATCCGGCTGATAAACCGGAATGTCCGTACGCGGCTTGAACGTGATTCCGTACAACTGATTCGCGGCGTAGAACACGCCGTCGTTGAGCACGCGATCGAGCTCGAAGTACGGCATCACTTCCGATTCATCGAGATCATATTCGGCCTTGCGCACCTGCTCCGCGTAGTAATCCCAATCCGCCGCGGTGAGTTGGAAGTTGCCGTTCTGCGCATCGATCCGCTGCTGAATCTTCGCCGCCTCGCTGCGCGCTTTCGCGGTCGCGCCGTCGACGAGATCCGTCATCAACTTGAATGCATTCTCCGGCGTCTTCGCACCCTGATCATCGAGCACGTACGCGGCATACGTCGGATAACCGAGGAGCCTGGCTTTCTGCGCGCGGAGTTGCGCGAGACGCGTCACGATTGCGGTGACATCGTTCTCGCCGCCGTGACTGCCGCGTGCTTCCGACGCGGCCATGATGCGCGCACGCAACTCGCGATTCGACAAGGACTGCAGAGACGGCTGACCGGTCGTGTTCTGCAGAGTGATGACGTACTTGCCGTCGAGCTTGCGCTCCTTCGCGCGCTCTGCGGCCGTCGCGATCTGAGCATCGGTGAAGCCTTCGAGCATCGACTTGTCATCGACGACGACCGCGGACTGATCGCGCTCCGCGAGCAGCTTCTCCTTGAACTTCGTCGCCAGCGACGATTCTTCTTCGTTCAACTTGCGCAGCGTGGCCTGATCGCTGTCGCTCAGCGTCGCGCCCGCGCGCAGAAACGCACGGTACGTGCGCTCGAGCAAACGCATCGACTCCGCATCGAGACCCAGCGTCGCGCGCTGGTCGTACAGCGCTTTCACGCGCTGATACAACTTCGCGTTCATGTAAATCGCATCGCGATGCGCGGCGCGCTTCGGCGACATGTCCGCTTCGATCTTCTGCATCGCGTCGTTTGTGTTCGCGAGCGAGAGGTTGTCGAAGACCTTCGCGGTGCGCAGCAGGAGATCGTCCGAGTTCTCCATCGCAACGATGGTGTTCTCGAACGTCGGCGCCGCGGTGCTGTTCGCGATCGCATCGATCTCCGCGCGCTGGCGCTTCATCCCCTCTTCGAACGCCGGGACGTAATGCTCGTCTTTGATGCGATCGAATGGCGGCGCCTGATACGGCAGCGTGCTTTTCGTGAAGAGTGGATTGTCGGACTGCGATTGCGATTGCGGTTGCGACACCGGCATCGTCGTTTGACAGGCGGCGAGCAGAATCGTCGCCGCGAACAGTGAGATTCGTTTCATGGCAGCAGCAGTAACACGCGCGAGCATCGAAATCACCTCACCCACCGTAATTGAATTGCAACACCTGCGGTCTCGGCCGTTGCGCGCGTGCCATCGATCGGCAACACGATCGTGCGCGCCGGACGAATGATCTGCGCTTCGCCCGCGTCCGTTTCGAGATCGCCGAGGCTCGTGTACCGGAGAGAAACGTCGACGAAGAGCGAGGTCGCGATGCGCATCGACACGCCCGCGCCCGCGTTCCACGCGAGGCCCTGCGACTGACCACCGCGCGTAATCGTCGCGGCATTCGCGGCAATCGATGGGAACCCATACGTTAGGCGGCCGAGCTCATTGCGCGCGAGGCCCGCACCGGCGAAAACGAACGGCTGAATGTCGTCGTCGCAGAACGTCCAGTAGCCGTTGATCATCAGCGCGCGCGACGAGCCACTCGCGCGCACCGGCTGCGCGCCGCGCACGCCAGTGAAATTCGCGGACGCCGCGAGATCGAGATCGCGATGCGTGAACGCGACTTCGACGCGAGCCCGATCGAGCTGCATTCCGATCGCGGCATCGAATGCGTGCACGCTGCCGAAATCACCACGTGCCGCGAGCGAGCGTCCGTCGACACCGGCACCACATCCGAACAATGCCGGCGGGTTAGTGCTCGTGCAATCGCGATCGACGATGGTCGTGTCGCCGCTTTGCTCGACGGCCGCACCGCCGCGCACGAAAATCGACGCCGCGGAGAGCGGCAGGGTCATCAAAAGGAGAATCGGGAGTAGCGGTTTCATGCGCCGCGCATCCTATTCGCATATGCTGCCTGCATGACTGACATGCCGGCGGGCCGTAACGCATTCGAGGAACTCGGGCTCCGGCCGCAACTGACCACCACTCTCACCGCCCTCGGCTATGAAGCGCCGACGCCGATTCAGGAGCGAACCATTCCGCTTCTCGTCTCCGGCCGCGACATCATCGGCCAGGCACAAACCGGCACCGGCAAGACTGCCGCGTTCTCACTGCCGATTCTCGAAAAAATCGATCCGAAGAAACGCGAGACGCAGGCGCTCGTGCTCACGCCGACGCGCGAGCTCGCGATGCAGGTCGCCGAGGCCATTCACTCGTATGCGGCAAAACTCGATCACGTTTCCGTGCTCCCCGTGTACGGCGGCGCACCGATCGTGCCGCAGCTGAAGCGACTCGAGCGCGGCGCGCACGTCGTCGTCGGCACGCCCGGCCGCATCATCGATCACCTCGATCGCGGCAGCCTCGACCTTTCGAAGCTGCGCCTCATCGTGCTCGATGAAGCGGATGAAATGCTGAAGATGGGATTCGCCGAAGACGTCGAGCGCATCCTCGGCTCCGCACCCGAAGACCGCCAGACCGCGCTCTTCTCCGCGACGATGCCCGATGAAGTGCTGCGCATCGCGAAACGCCACCTGCGCAATCCCGAGCGCGTCGAGATCGAGCATCGCACCGTCACCGCGCCCGCGATCGAACAGCGCTTTCTCAACGTCAGCGAAGGACAGAAACTCGAAGTCCTCACGCAAATCCTCGAACTCCATCCCGCCGAGGCCGTGCTGGTTTTTCGTCGGACGAAAACCGGCGCGGCGGAGCTCGCGGAGAAACTCGAAGCGCGTGGATTCGCCGCCGTGGCCATGCATGGCGACATGACCCAGTCGCTGCGCGAAAGCGTCATTCGTCGCTTGCGCGCGGGACAAGTCGAGATTGTCGTTGCGACCGACGTCGCCGCGCGCGGGCTCGACGTCGAGCAGATCGAGCACGTCGTGAACTACGACGTTCCGTATGACGTCGAAGCGTACGTGCATCGCATCGGACGCACGGGACGCGCGGGTCGCAGCGGCATGGCCACGTTGTTCATCACGCCGCGCGAGCGCCGCATGATGCGCGAGATCGAGCGCTACACCGGCAATCCGATCAAGCCGATGAAGATGCCGACGAAAGCCGATCTCGCCGCGCATCGCGTGAATGTGTTCAAGGAGCAGGTGCGCAAGACCATCAACGAAGGCGATCTCGAGCTTTACCTGCAACTCGTCGAGCAGCTTTCGGAAGAACCGTTCGACATGGCCGACATCGCGGCCGCCGCGGCGAAGATCGCGAGCACCGGCAAGGGATTGCCCGCGCAGATTCCGATCACCGAGCAGGATCGCGAAGAGGCGAAGGCAGCGCCGCTGGGGCTGGACGAATTGCCGCCGCCGCGCCCGAACGAGAAGACGGTTCGCTTGTCGATGGATGTCGGCCGCGAAGATGGCATTCGTCCCGCGGACGTCGTCGGCTCGATCGCGAATGAATCAGGCATCCCGGGACGCGACATCGGTCCGATCGAGATTCGCGACAACATCACATACGTCGGCGTGCCGGAGCGTTTCGCCGAGCTCGTGATCGGAAAGCTCGGCCGGAAGAAGTTCCGCGGCCGCGCGCTGAACATGCGCCTCGCGAAAGATGCGCCGCCCGCGGAGCGCGTGAAGCGCGCGTACGATCGTGATGCGTCATCGCCGAGAGCACCATTCCGCAGGGACGAGAAACCATCATTCCGGCGTGACGAGAAACCGCCCTTCCGTCGCGACGACAAACCATCCTTCCGCCGTGACGAGAAGCCGCCTTTCCGTCGTGACGACAAACCGGCCTTCCGTCGAGATGATCGCGGACCGGCGCGTCGCGAGGATGATCGCCCGCGCAGCTTTGCGCCGCGTCCTGGTGCGCGACCGGCGTTCAATCGCGATCGCGATCAACGCGATGAGCGCCGCGATCGCCCGTTCCGTCCGGGAAGCGGTGGGTTCAAACCGAAGGGGAAGAAGCGGTAACTTGCGCAGCGGCCAGCATCCCGCAGGCGGCGTGCTTTGCCGCGCCGCCTGAATACCGCCGCACCACCGGCACTTCGAGCGCACGCAACGCGTCGCGAAAGCGCGCAAGCTCCGCATCGCTCGCACGTTGATAGCCATTCTCTCGCGCGTCATTCACATCGATCAGATTCAGGCGCAGCGGCAGATCGCCGAAGTGCTCGCGGATCGCGGCCACTTCATCGTCGCCGGTGTTGATGCCGCCAAGCACGACGTACGCGAGCGTCATGCGTCCGCCGTGCGCATGCTGATACGCGCGCACCGCATCCGCGAGCTCGCGCACCGTCCACGCCGACGCCGCGGGCAATAGCGACCGGCGTCGCTCATCGATCGCGCTCGTCAGCGAGACGATCAATCGATACGGCTTCGGCTCCTTCGCGAGCTTGAGAATCGCCGGAACGAGACCGACCGTCGAGATCGTGATGTTCTTGGCGCTGATGCGGCCGCCGCACGGATGCGCGAGGATCTCCGCCGCTTTCATCACCGATGCGAAGTTGTGCAGCGGCTCGCCCTGTCCCTGAAACAACGCGCCGGTCACATCGCCCGGAGCTTCGTCGCGCACGGCGACGAACTGCGCGACGATCTCCCACGGCTCGAGATGGCGCGTCAGACCGAGGCGGCCGGTCGCGCAGAAATCGCAGGCCATCGCGCATCCCGCCTGCGACGACAAACAAACCGTGAATCGATTCTCACGCTCGAGCGGAATGCGCACCGCTTCGACGAGCGCACCATCGTGCAACTTGAACAAGTACTTCACGAAGCCATCGCTCGGATCGGTCACGCGCTCGACGATCTCCAATCGCTCGCGCATCGTGAATCGATCGATCGCGTCTTCGACCGCGCGCGGGACTGGCCGCGCGGTCGGATGTCCATCGCGACCATGCGCAACGACATGCGCGAGCACGCGACGCGCTTCCGCATCGCGAACGTTCACTCCCCGCTCGCGAAGATGATTCGCGAGGTCGTCGGGGAGCATGCCGAAGAGATGTCCGCTCATCGCGCACACCTCAACGCGCGAAGTGTGGCGGATTCATTCCGCTAACGAAGAATCGCACCGCATCGTCGTGTCGAGAAACACCTACCTCATGGTTGGAGTGGAGTCATTGCACTGCTTCGCGCCGATTCCCACCGTTTATGATTTCCGCGTCATGCCGAAAACTCTCGACTCGCTTCGCATCAACCCCGGCTCGCGCGTGCGGCTTCGCGACTTCGATCCCGACGACAAGAGTTTCGTTCCGGGGAGTAAAGAGAAAGTCGCGGAGCTGAGTGCCGATTTACAGAAGCGCATCGGCGAGTTGCAGGAACTGCTGTACGCGGAGCATCGCCGCAAAGTGCTCGTCGTCCTGCAAGGCATGGACACGTCAGGCAAAGACGGGACGCTGCGTCACGTCATGAGCGAAGCGAGTCCGCAGGGACTGCGCGTCTATTCGTTCAAGAAACCGTCCGAGGTCGAGCTCGATCACGATTACCTGTGGCGCGTGCATGCACAGGTGCCAGCCAAAGGCGAGATCGTCGTCTTCAATCGCAGCCACTACGAAGACGTGCTCGTCGTGCGCGTGCATTCGCTCGTGCCGGAGAACGTGTGGCGCAAACGCTACGAGCAGATCAACGACTTCGAGCGCATGCTCACCGAGTCCGGCACGACCATCATCAAGTTCTTCCTGCACATCAGTCCCGATGAGCAACGCGAGCGCTTGCAGGCGCGGCTCGATGATCCGACCAAGCGCTGGAAGTTTCAGCACGGCGATCTCGACGAACGAAAATTGTGGGACAACTACATGGCCGCGTACGAAGACGCGCTCGCACGCACGTCGACGAAAGATGCGCCGTGGTACGTCGTGCCCGCGAATCGCAAGTGGGTGCGCAACTACGTCGTTGCGAACGTGCTCGTGCGCACGCTCGAGAAACTC
>JBQCJC010000317.1:0-7068 GCA_051953135.1 Thermoanaerobaculia bacterium
GGCGGGCTAAGAGCCCGCCGCTCCACGTTAATGGCACTTCGTCGTCGTCATTCCATCGATCCCGTCGACCTTGTACTTCCTCACGCCGTTCCGCGGCGCCTTCATGAACTCCTCGGTCCATTGCCGCATCGAGAACGACGCGCTGCCTTCCGTCGCGATCGTCGCGTCGAAGAACCCTTCGTCCTCGAATGAACCTTCGTGCTGCCCGCACGCGGGCATCCAGGCGTAGAACGTCGGATTCTTGGTGAGCGTCGTGTCCTGATGCTGCGCCATCTCGGAGCGCGTGTACGCACCGGACAGCAGCGTCGCGATCTGCTTCGTCACGCGCGTGCGGAACTCCGTGTTGTTCATGCGCGGCGTGCAGGGAAGCGCATCGGGGCACCAGGGAAAATTCTTCGTGCGGCCCCACACCACATTGAATCCGAGCGGTGAATCGTTGTGATCGACGTTCGGATCGGTGAAGTCTTCACGCACGAAGAATGGTGTTTCGATGTGGTTGAAGAGCACGTGCATGCGGTCATTGCACTTCCACGCATCGACGCGATGCACCGCGGTACACGAGGCATCGGGCTGCAGGTGATATTGCGCGTACTGCAACGCCACGTTCCCAGTCGTGAGGTACGACTCTCCTTCGTACACGAACGATTGTCCCTGCGCCGTCGACGTCGAGCTCCAGATGAAATCGTACGAATCACGGCCCGACGTGCCCGTCGCGAACGACGCTTCGTTCTCGACGGACGGTTGAAAGTTCGCGTCGAACATCGCGCGCACATCGCCGTGAAATCCCGGCATCGACGCGAGGAGCGCCGCGATGTGATCGATGTTGTGATACAGCCCGTGGCTCGCGTTCGAGTGTCCGATGAACAGCACCGTCTCCGCATTCGCGAGCGGCGGCAGCGATTCGCGCACCGCGCGCAGTTGTGATCCGCCGACTGAGCCACAGCAGGAACGACGTTTCGCGGCGGGTGGAGCATTGCGCTTCCACGTCGTGTACGTGAGCCCGTTCTGCAGCGTGCGCAGCGCTTCCTCGATGATGAAGAAGCCGTGGTAGTAGAGATTCACGCCGACCGGTTTGCCGCCGGGCGTCGTCGCGGTGTACGCGCCGTTCGTCGCTTCATCGGCGGAACGCCCGAGGAAACGATCGAAGGTGCACTTGTCGATGCGAACCCGGTTGTACGACGCGAACACCGGATTCGCGACCGGATCGGGCGTGTGAATGCCATTGAGATCGATGAGTGGCTGATTCGAGAACGAGCCCATGTGCGTGCGCTCGTCCGGTTCGGCGTAGAGCGCGATGCATTGCTCTTTCGCACACGCCGTTCCGCCGGGCACGGTGAAGATCCACTTGTCTGATTCGATCGGATCGCCGCGCTCGATGCCGTTGCCGCAGCCATTCGCATTCGCGCAGATCGCTTTGTCGACGTAGATCGTCGGCTGCGTGCCGTCGGTGCAACGCACGTTGCGGTCTTCGAGGAAGACCATCGTGAACGGCGGCAACGGCGCATTCGCGCCTAACACCGGCGCGGGATTGAGATTCGGCTGTGGGATTGCGTCGGGAAAGAACGCGCAGCGCAGCGTCGTCTTCCAGTACGGATCACTGCATGTGTTTGCGGGATCCGCGTGAACGAAAGCTGACGCGCAGACGGCGAGCGCGCCGAGGAGCACACGAAACCATGAATGCATGGCTTCGCATGATACGGAAACGCCGCTACAACTTCATGTAGCCGCCCTTGAGAATGGCGTCCGGATTCGCCGAGAACGTTCGCTTATTCGCCTCGGTCGAAAAGTAGTAGATCTTTCCCTTGTATTCGAACGTTGGCGTGGCGGCGCGAATCGAGATCTTGCTGCCGTCGATCGGATCCATTGCGATCGCGGGCGTGAACGGCAGCGACGCGCGCAGTTTCTCGTCCTCGGGTGAGAAGACGATTGGCGTCGGCGTTTCCCACGGCATCACCTTCGGTTTCGGCGGGGGAGCTTCATCCTGCAGCGTCGGCGGCGGAACGAGCTTCGCCGGAGTCGTGGCTACCGTGTTGATCGTCTGAATGTTTGCCTGCTGATTCGTCTGCTGCCGCGGACCGGAGTCACACGCGGCGAGAACGAATACGAGGACGGCGGTGAAAACGAGCTGGCGCCTCATCTGTAAATCAATTTTGCGAAGCGCGCGCCAGTTCATGATGGCGATTCGTTTGAGGCGATTCGTTAAGGTTGGTGCCCGGGACTGGAATCGAACCAGCACCCTCTAATGAGGACAGGCTTCTGAGACCTGCGCGTCTACCAATTCCGCCACCCGGGCAATCGGGGACCGCGATTGTATTGGCAAGCTGTTGAATGTCAATGCGGTAAGTGAAATTCCTCGAACGATGCTTCACACGACAAAACGAAACGACTATCCTGACGCCGTCGCGAGTCCCTGATGTCTTCCTCTCCCGAAGCGATCCATTCCGTGCCGCGCCGAAACGATTCGAACGAGATCTGGAACCTGCCGAATGCGCTGACGATGATGCGCATTTTTCTCGTCCCGTTTCTCGTCGTCGTGCTGCTCACGAAATTCACCGGCCGCGAGTTCGTCGGTCTCACGATCTTTCTCGTCGCCGCGATCACCGATTTCTTCGACGGCTGGCTCGCGCGCAGACGGAATCAGACGACGCGCATGGGCGCTCTGCTCGATCCGATCGCGGACAAGCTCCTCATGTCCGCGGCGTTCATCTCGCTCGTCGAGATGGATCCGCATCACGTGCCCGCGTGGATGGTCGTGATCATCATCGGCCGTGAGTTCGCGGTCTCGGGATTGCGATCGATTGCCGCGCAACAGGGTGTGACGATCGCCGCGTCGCCGTTGGGGAAAGGCAAGATGGTCTCGCAGGTCATCGCGACCTCGCTGCTGATCCTCGGCTACGAGCTCGGACAATTTCGCGTGATCGGAACCGTCGCGTTGTGGGCCGTGATGTTGTTCGCTCTGGCGTCGGGCGTCGACTACTTCATGAAATTCACGAAAGCGATCCTGCTGGAGAAAGAAAAATAGTGGAGCGGCGGGCTCTTAGCCCGCCGGATTTTCGTAAATCGGCAGGCTGAGAGCCCGCCGATTGTTCACATCCGGCAGGCTGAGAGCCCGCCGCTCCACTACAGCAGCAATCGGTACACGTCGTTCTTCCGCAACCCGAACTTCTCCGCCACCGCTTTCACCGCATCGTTCCGTCGCATCCCGGTTTCGCGCAGCCGCTCGAACTCCGCGCGAATCTCTTCCGGCGATGCTTCTGCGTTCTCGCGTGACGGTGCCGCGAACACGAGCGTGATCTCGCCGTGCACGCGATCGCGCGACCGCAACGTCGCCAGCACTTCCGAGATGCGCCCGCTCACGAACTCTTCGTGCATCTTCGTCATCTCGCGCGCGACCGTGACTTCGGTGTCGCCGAAAACTTCCAGCGCATCTTCCAGCGATGCGATCACACGCTCCGGCGATTCATACACGATGGTCGTGTGCGCGAACTGCGCGGCGTTGCGATAGAAATCGAGCCGCTCGCCCTGGCGATGTGGAGTGAAGCCGAGGAACGTGAAGGGGAGTGGAGCGAGACCGCTGGCGACGAGTGCGAGCACGCCCGCGAACGGACCCGGAATTGGCTCCACTTCGAGATTGCGCTCCCGCGCCAGTCGCACGATGCGATACCCCGGATCGGAGACGACGGGCATTCCCGCGTCACTCACCAGCGCCAGCGTTTCTCCCGCTTCGATGCGCTCGATGAGACGCGATGCCTTCTCATCCTCGTTGTGTTCGTGATAGCTGTCGGTCGGACGATCGATCCCGAAGTGCGTCAGCAACTTGCGCGTGTGCCGCGTGTCCTCGCACAGAATCAAATCCGCCGACTTCAGCGCCGCGATCGCGCGCGGCGTCATGTCCTGCAGATTTCCCAGCGGCGTGCCGACGACGAGCAGCTTACTCATCGCAGCGCATAACTCCGCGAGAGCAGAATCGCCGCACTCGCCGCAACATTCAGCGACTCGACACGCGCCGACATCGGAATCGCGATCGTCTTCGAAGCGCGCAACAACACCTCCGACACACCTGCACCTTCGTTGCCGAACACCAGCACTGCATCGCGCGATGGCGGATCGATCCTCGCGCCGTTCATCGCCGTTGCGTACAGCGCAACATTTGCCGCGAGCAACTCCTCGCTCGTGATCGACGCAACCGCGACATTGAGAATCGCGCCGACCGAGGAACGAATCGCCTTCGGCCCGAACGCATCCGCGCAGCCGGGAAGCAGCAACACGCCGGAAGCATCGAACGCCGCGGCGAGCCGCACGATCGTGCCGACATTTCCCGGGTCCTGCACCGCATCGAGCGCGATGGCCACGCGATCGCGATTCGCGAGAATCTCCGCGGCGCTTGCGCGCGGTCGTTCGAACAACCCGATCACGCTCTGCGGCGATTTCGTTTCGGACAGCGCGTCGAATAACTCCGCGCTCAGATCGACATCGCGCTCGAGCACTTCGATCGGCTTCCAGCCGTTCGCGATCGCATCTGCGACCGGTTTCGGCCCCTCGATCACAATCTCCTCCGCATGCTCGCGAATCGCTTCGCGAATGCGCTTGAACAGAGGATTGTGTCTGCTGCTGATCCTTTTCATTAGAATGCGCCGCCGATGATACTGAAGCTCGTGAAGACGGCGACGGCCACCGCGGCGAAGACGTCCGTGTGGTCCGCGCTCTGGACGTTCCCCAGCATTCTCCTTTCCGCATTCGTGATCGCATGGGGAGCGGAAGCCGCGCAGTTCCTCATCTCGCAGGGACTCGCGCTCGCGATTCTCGCGTGGCTGCAGACATTGCCCGAGTTCGCGGTCGAAGCGGTCATCGCGTGGAACGCCGGCAAAGATCCGTCGCAGACGCATCTTGCGATCGCGAACTTCACCGGCAGCTTGCGACTACTCGTGGGACTCGGCTGGCCGATGATCTATTTCGTCGCCGCCGCATTCGGATGGAAGCGCAACGGCAAGTTCGAAGCGGTGCATCTCGAAGACGAACACTCCGTGGAAGTCTTCGGCCTGTTGCCGCCGATCCTCTACTTCCTGTTTATCTGGTGGAAAGGCTCGCTCACGGTCTGGGACGCGATTCCGCTCGCGTTCTTCTACTTCGCGTATCTGTGGGTGTTGTGGAAGATCCCGCCGAAAGAAGAGAACGAAGAATCGCTCGACGATCTCGGCACCGTGCCGCGGAAGATCCTCTCGCTCGAGCCGCGCATGCGCAACGCCGCGATATGGGGACTCTTTCTCGCGGGCGGCATTCTGCTGTTCTTCAGCGCGCATCCGTTTCTGAATTCGATGCTCGCCATCGCGGGATCGCTCGGCGTCTCGACGTTCGTGTTCGTGCAGTGGGTCGCGCCGTTCCTCTCCGAGTTTCCGGAGAAGCTCAGCGCGTTCTACTGGGCGCGCAAAGTGACGATGGCGCCGGTCGCGCTGATGAACATGGTGTCGTCGAACATCAATCAGTGGAGCATTCTCTCGGCGATGATTCCGGTGCTGTTCGTGATCAGCAAAGGATCGATCACGCCGCTGCCGTTCGACACGTTCCAGCGTCACGAGATTCTCCTCACGATCCTGCAGTCGCTCCTCGGCTTTCTGCTGCTGCTCAATCTGCAGCTCGTGATGTGGGAAGCGCTGATTCTGTTCGTCTTCTGGGCCGTGCAGTTCTTCGTTCCGCACGTTCGCGAAGAAATGGTCTACGTCTACCTCGGGTGGTGTGTGATCGAAGTGATCAAGCTCTTGATCGCGCGCAAAGCTCCGGCGGCGTGGATCGGATTCCGCAAAACGTGGACCTCGCGTTTTGCCGCACCGGTGGAAGGGTGATAAAAGCTCAGGTCCGGAAATGACCGCGACCCAATCGAGAATCCGCTTTGCCGACCGCGTCACTGCCATGCAGGAGTCGCCGACGCTCGTCGTGCTTAACAAAGCCACCACGCTGATCGGGCAGGGTGTCGACGTCGTCGACTTCGGCCCCGGCGAGCCCGACTTCGCGACGCCGAAAGCGGTCTCCGAAGCGGGGAAGCGTGCGATCGATAACGGACTCACGAAGTACACGAACGCCAGCGGCACGAAGACGCTGCGTGACGCGATCGTTGCGCGCTACAACAAGCGCTACGACCTCGACCTCACGCAGGAGTACGTGATCGCCGGCAACGGCGGCAAGCAGGAGCTCTTCAATCTCGCGATGGCGCTGGTCAGCCCCGGCGATGAAGTGATCATTCCTTCGCCGTACTGGGTGAGCTTTCCGGATCAGGTGTTGTTCGCCGGCGGCAAGCCGGTGTTCGCGAAAACGGATCCGGGCAATCACTTCCGCGTGACGATGGACGACATCGAAGCGGTGGCGAGCGATCGCACGCGCGGCGTGATTCTCAATTCGCCGTGCAATCCGAGCGGCGCGGTGATTCGCGAGGAAGAACTGCGCCGGATCATCGAGTGGGTGGTCGCGCGCGATGCGTTCCTGATCTTCGATGAGACGTACGAGCTGTTCGTCTACGAAGGCAACGAGCATGTCTCGGCGGCGCGCTGGTTCAAGCAGTATCCCGAGAACATCATTCTCGTGAACTCGATGTCGAAGACCTTCGCGATGACGGGATGGCGTCTCGGCTACGCGATCGCGCATCCGGAGATCGTTCGCGCGCTCGGCAAGATTCAGAGTCATGCGACCTCGAATCCGAGCACGATTGCGCAATATGCCGCACTCGAAGCGCTGCATGGCGTCGATGCCGATGTGAAGGCGATGTACGACGCGTACTGCGAGCGCCGCGCGTGGCTCGTGCCCGCGCTGAATGCGCTGCCCGGCATCTGCTGCGCCGATCCCGATGGCGCGTTTTATGTCTTCCCGGACGTCAGCGCGTTTTTCGGCAGGGCGGGCATTACGGATTCGCAGTCCTTCGCGAATTACCTCCTCGATGAAGCACGCGTTGCCGTAGTTCCGGGAGGAGCGTTCGGCGCGGATGAGTTCGTGCGCATCAGCTACGCGACGTCGATGGAGCGGATTCAGGAAGGGATTCGCAGAATCGACGCAGCGCTGCGGAAACTGTAAGTGGAGCGG
>JBQCJC010000318.1:0-4853 GCA_051953135.1 Thermoanaerobaculia bacterium
CCGGAGACACATGGCGCAGACCATACCAGCGCATCGTCCTGCGCGATCTCCCAATCCGTGCAGACGTGAGCGTCGCCGTCTTCATCGACGAGCGCCGCGGTCACCATGTGCAGGTCCGCACCGTTGATCGATTGCCGCTCCAACGCCGGCTCGAGAATCGTCGGCCGCTGCGGCGGGACATTCGCAAATGCGGCGTGCGAGACGAGAGCGACGACAGCAACCCACCACAATTTCACGGTTGCAAAGTCTGCGTGAAAGAGCTGTGCACTGGCAAGGCAACGATCAGATGCGAGTCACGCGCACGACATCCTGAAACTCGCCATCCGCACCGCGCCAGCGTCCCGGCTCGATCACGCGATCGCCCCAGCCCTCGAACAATTCATCGACGATCGACGCATCGAACGCGATCGCCCAGTCGGGATCGTTCTCATCGAGCAATCGATACGCGCCGCGATTCACGCGGAAATCGAGCGCCGCGTTCTTGATCGAATCGTCACAGAAGAAAAACGTCGCAACGAGAGTGCCGCCCGGCTTCAGCACGCGATGCGCTTCGCGCAGATAGTTCTTCGCGGATTCGAGATCGAGATGCGTGAAGAGCGACGTCGCGAATGCGAAGTCGAAGGTCGCATCGTCATACGGAAAACGAAACTGCGACGCGGGCACGCCGCTGCGGTTGTAGTGCGAGTTGTAGATGTTCGCGTGCGTGAACGTGAAGTTCGGATGTTTCGTCGTAATGTGCTCGCCGCACCAGCGAATCCATCGCTTCACGATGTCGATACCTTCGTAACTGCCGCGCGATGACAACATCCGCGTCAACGGAATCGCAACGCGTCCGACGCCGCATCCGAGATCGAGCACGCGATGTTCGGGTTGCAATCCGTGACGCACGAGCAACGCCGCAAGGCCTTCGCCGATCGCACGAAAATCTCCCTGTCCCACATCGCGCAAACGCAGCGGCGGCAGATCGCGTTCGGCTTTGCCGGTGAGAAAGAGGCGCAGGTCGATGTACGCGGCGTGCAGATAGCGCCGCAGTTCGGCGAGGTTCATCACTCGAAGGCGATGATGCCGTCTTTCCAAAGCTTGTGAAAGATGAGCATCGCGTCAGTCTCACGAATGGGACTGATCTTGATCAGCGATCCGATGTCCCACTGTCCGTTGATGCGCGAGAGGATGAAGCCTTCGTTCGGCGAGAAGTTCATCTGCGAGATCTCTTCGAGAGGCTTGGCGACTTTCTGCACTTTCGTGTCGAGCAGTCCCTGATTGCGAAGCTCGCCGAGGATCACGGTCTCGGCGCCTTTCACCGCGGAGCGCACCTTCGGATGATTGGGATCGATGTTTTGCGCCGCACGCAAAAGGCGCTGCGTCTTCTCGAAGTCGCGCTGGCGCAACGCATTCTGCGCGCCGCTCAGCAGCGAGAGAATTTCATCGTCTTCGTTGAACTCCGCGCGTGCTGCGGGCGCGGCGGTGGCAGCAGCAACTTGTTCTTCGGTGATTTTCGCGAGCTTCTGCGTGCTCGGATCGACGAGCTTGACCATGTTGAGACGCAGGAGCGCGGAGACGGTGGACGAGACCATGAACGCGGAGGAACGGCTTTCGAGCACGATGTCGGCGATGGTGCGTTTGCCGTCGATCGCGCGGACGATCTGTTCTTCGACTTCTTCGAGATCTTCGACCGAACCGATCTCACCGACCGGCACCGGAATGACCGCTTCGTTCGGAACGAGCTCGCGGATGCGCGCCCATTCATCGACGCGCCGCGTGCCTTCCATGATGATGCCGGTGACGTCGACCTGCAGCGGGATCATCTCCATCTGCGGAAGCTCGTCGTCGACGAAGAAGAAGTCGCCATCGTTCCACAGGAAGATGTCGTAGATCTCTTCCTCGGCCTTGAGTCGCATCAGCCGCTGCAAGTCCCCCTCGGTGATGACTTCGATCATCACCAGGATTTTTCCGAGGAGGATGCCGGACTGCATCTGCACCTCCATCCCCTTTTTCAACTCGGCCTCGCTGAGATAGCCATGACTCATGAGGAACTGCCCGAGGTATTCGCGGGGATCGTTCGATGCAGACGAGATCACGCGGCCATTTCGGAAAAAGATCTTCTTCTCAACTCGTTTGTTGGTGATCACGAGTGTGCCGGTCTTCTGGCCGAGGCTCAGCCACTGCAGAAGATCACCGGGAAGCATGGTCTGGAGGTTTCCGGAAAGGGCCATGTCGAAAGGCGCGCAATTATAACTGTCGAAAAACAAACGGCGGCCCGAAGGCCGCCGTTTTCATGCACCGCGGAGTTGCGTGAGCGAATTATCTGCGGCGGCGTGATGCCTGCGCCACCTTCACCGTGACCGTCTTCTGTGCGACGTTGCCCGCCTCATCGACCGACTGCACCGTGATCGTGTACGTGCGATCGATGCCCTGCGAACGCTCCGAACGCAGTTGCAGCGTGAGCGGACCGGTGATCGCCCAATCCGGTGCCATGTCGCCGTCGCCCGTGCCGTTGATCGGCTGATCGGACGACACCGAGAGAATCTGCGTCACCGGATTCGTAGTCACGGCGTCGAACACCACCGCGTTGATCAGGATGTTGACCATCTCATGGTTCGGCGGCCACAGCGTGTTTGGCGACGCTTCGAGCGTGACGAACTGCGGCGGCGTGGTGTCGGCAACGATCACGTCGAACGACTTCTCGATGCTGTTGCCCGCGGAATCGGTGACCGAGCACGTGACAGTCGTGGTGCCGAGCGGGAAGTTCGTGCCGCTCGCCTGCGAGCACGTCGGCGTGAGTGTGCCGTCGACGGCGTCGGTCGCGCTGACGGTGTACGTGACGGTCGCGCCCGCGGCGCTCGTCGCCTCGGCGGTGACGCTCGTCGGAACCGTGAGCTCCGGCGCGCCATCGTAAACATCGACTTCGAAGCTGCCGCTGTCGGTGCCATCCGCATTCGTCGCGGTGCAAGTCACCAGTGTCGTGCCGATCGGGAACGTGGAGCCGGATGCGGGAGTGCACGAAACGGTCGCGCCGCCGGATGCAGTGACGTTGAACGTGACCACGGCGCCGCTCGCGCTCGTGGCCGGTGTGCGAATCTCATCCGGCACGCTGATCGTCGGCGCACCGTTGTCGACGGTGACGTCGAATGTGCCGTAGACGTAGTTCGCATGCGCGTCGCTCGCCTGGCAACGTACGGTCGTCGTGCCGCTGCGGAATGTAGAACCGGAGGACGGCGAGCATGAGACGGCAACAGCGCCGTCGATCTCATCGCTCGCGGATGCAGTCCAGGTCACGACCGCGTTGACGCTGTGAATGTCGTTCGGCAGCGAGAGCACGGGAGGCGTGGTGTCGGTGACGAAGACGCCGAAGCTGGCACTCGCGGAGCCGAAGGAATCGGTGGCGGTGCAGTTCACGATTGAGACACCGAAGGGAAAGAAGGAGCCGGATGCGGGAGTGCACGCAACGGGTGCGGGATCGCCGTTGCGACTCGTGCCGACGACTTCGAACGCGACGTTCGCGCCGCGCGAGTTCTCCGCTTCGGCGACGACGAACTCGGGAACCTGAATGCTCGGCGGGCCATCATCGCCGCCCGGTCCCGCGCCGATCGTGAAGTATGCGGGGCCGTAGCGACGCTGGCCGCCGCCGATGTCGGTCGCAAGGATCTCGACGCTGTGGCGTCCTTCGACGAACAAGATGTTCGCCGGGATCCAGACGATGACGGTGGTGGAGTCGACGTTGTTCGGTTCGATGGCGGTGTCGCCGTCGAAGAGGACCATCGTCGATTCGGAGCCGGCGAGGTTGGTGCCGTACAGCGTCAGAAATTCTTCGACGTTGCCGAAGGCGATTTCGGTTGGCGAGACTCTGTCGATTCCGTCAGCGAACGCGGCTACAGAAACGAGTAGACACAACGCCCCCACAAAGACTCTTATTTTTTCCCACATGCCGGGAATTATGGGACTGCGTCGTGACGTCCGCAACGCACTATTCCGGAAAGTCGGCACGGCCGACTGCGCTGGTTGGCCAAGCCTCGGCGGGCATCGTGAGAGGGAGGCGTGAGAGCGTGTGAGATTCGCGTGCACTGCGACATGAAAGGGCGAGCAAATTCGGTCGACACGGCCGACTGCGTTGTTGGCCAAGGTCGGCACGGCCGACAGCGCTGGTTGGCTAAGCCTCGGCGGGCATCGTGAGAGGGAGGCGTGAGTCGTGTGAGATTCGCGTGCACTGCGACATGGAAGGGCGCAGAAATTCGGTCGGCACGGCCGACTGCGTTGTTGGCCAAGGTCGGCATGGCCGACAGCGCTGGTTGGCAAGCCTCGGCGGGCATCGTGAGAGGGAGGCGTGAGTCGTGTGAAATTCACGCGCAGCGCGACATGAAAGGGCGAGCAAACACGTGAAGAAATAGAATGCGCGCCCGATGAGTGACAGGCCACCGTTCTTCACTGCTTCCGATCTCGATGCGCGCGGCTTCGATGCGGAGCGCGATCTCGCAAAGCCGGGCGCGTTCCCGTTCACGCGCGGACCGCAGGCGTCGATGTATCGCGGGAAGTTGTGGACGATGCGGCAGTACGCGGGCTTCTCGACGGCCGCGGAGTCGAACAAGCGCTACCGCTATCTGCTCGAGCGCGGCACGACGGGACTCTCGGTCGCGTTCGATCTGCCAACGCAGATCGGCATGGACTCGGATGACGCGCGCGCACGCGGCGAAGTCGGAAAGGTCGGTGTGGCGATCGATTCGATCGCGGACATGGAGACGCTGCTCGACGCGATTCCGCTCGACAAGGTCTCGATCTCGATGACGATCAACGCGCCGGCGTCGATTCTGCTCGCGCTGCTGCTGATCGTTGCGGAACGTCGCGGTACGGATTGGTCG
>JBQCJC010000319.1:0-5098 GCA_051953135.1 Thermoanaerobaculia bacterium
CGGGGGGGCCCCCCCCCCCCCCCGCTCCACTTTTAGCTGTCTACGAGCGATCGCAACTGGCGTGACGTCCCGCTCAGCATCGCCAGATCCACGGACGTCGCCGCGCGGAAATCGTGCAGCGTCTGATCGACGCGCTCGACCACGCGCGCGCGTTTCTGCAACCACGTCTCCACCGAGTCGCTGCCGTTCGCTTCCGCGATCACGCGCGACGCGAGAATGGATTGATACCCATACAAATCTTCGACGAGCGTTTGCAGCGCGGTCTTCTGCCACGGCGTCTCGGCCGTCACGCTATGCGTCGCGCTGCGCAGTCGATCGAGGTTGAAGCGCTCGCCGACTCCGAAGTACACGCGCGCCACACCTTCCACGCCTTCCGTCTTCTCGGTGCGCGAGATGGCGATGATGTCCATCGCCGACGCCATGACGTCGAGACTGGCCACGCGCTTCGCGAGTGAATCGGGAATCCCATCCGCGTTCAACTCCGCCGCGCGCACGTTGACGCGCGAGAGCAGTGACGCCGGCAGGATCTGTTCGAGATTCTTCTGAATCGCTTCGATGCGCGGGCGGAACTCGTTGATCGTCGCCGCGATGTCGAGCTTCTCGTAGTTGCTGTGCAGCAGCCAGAGGATCGCGCGCTCGAGCAGACGCGCGACGCTGATCATCATGTCGAGCTGCACCGTCGCCGGGAGTTTGTTGTCGAGTGCTTCGATCTCCGCCCAGATCGAGCGCAGGTCGAACGCATCGCGCATGATGATGAACGCACGCGCGATGTCCGCGTACGGCTTCGATGTCTCATCGCACATCTGCCACGCGAACGTCGGACGAACACGATTGATCATCGCGTTCGTCACGACCGTCGCGATGATCTCGCGGCGCAGACGATGGCGGCCGATCGCATCGCGGAAGCGGCCCCGAATGTCATCCGGGAAGTAGCGCACGAGATCGTCGACGAGTTGCGGATCGTCGGGCAGATCGCTCTTGAGCAGATCCTCGTAGAGCACGAGCTTCGAATACGCGAGCAGCACCGCGAGCTCGGGACGCGTGAGACCGAGGCCCATCGTGTGACGCTCGGCGATGGTCTCGTCATCCGGCAGACCTTCGATCGCGCGATCGAGCTTGCCCGCTTTCTCGAGTCCGCGCATGAAGCGCGCCTGACCATCGAGCAACTCTTCGCCGAGCGTATGCGTGATCGAGATCGATTGCGTCTGCTCGTAGTTGTCGCGCAACACGAGCTGCGCAACGTCGTCCGTCATGTCCGCGAGAATGCGATTGCGCTCTTCGATGCCGCCGAGCTCTTTGCGCTCGATCGTGTCGTACAGCAGGATCTTGATGTTGACTTCGTGGTCTGACGTATCGACGCCCGCGGAGTTGTCGATCGCGTCGGTGTTGATCTTTCCGCCGGAGAGCGCGTATTCGATGCGACCCTTCTGCGTGAAGCCGAGGTTTGCGCCTTCGCCGACGACGCGGACGCGAAGCTCGTTGCCGTTCACGCGAATCGCATCATTCGAACGATCCTTCGCCGCGGCGTTGTCCTGATCGCTCGCCTTCACGTACGTGCCGATGCCGCCGAGCCACAACAGTTCCACGCGCGCCAGCAGAATCGCGCGCATCAGTTCCTGCGGCGTCACGTTCTTCTTCGGCAGATCGAGCAGCTGTTGCGCTTCTTCCGAAACCGTGACGCTCTTCGCGCTGCGCTCGTACACACCGCCGCCCTTCGACAGGAGATCGGCGTTGTAGCCGTTCCAGTTCAGGCGGTTGTCGAACATCCGCTGACGCTCTTCCCAGCTCTTCGCGGGATCCGGATTCGGATCGATGAAGATGTGCGAGTGGTTGAATGCGGCCACGAGCTTGATGTGCTTCGACAACAGCATCGCGTTGCCGAACACGTCGCCCGACATATCGCCGACGCCGACGCACGTGAAGTCTTCGGACTGCGTATCGACGCCGAGCTCGCGGAAGTGGCGCTTCACCGCTTCCCATCCGCCGCGCGCCGTGATGCCCATGCCTTTGTGGTCGTAACCCGCGGAGCCGCCCGACGCGAATGCGTCGCCGAGCCAGTGACCGTATTCGGCGCTGATGCCGTTCGCAATGTCCGAGAACGTCGCCGTGCCTTTGTCTGCTGCGACGACGAGATACGGATCATCACCGTCGCGACGCACGACATCGCGCGGCGGGATCACATCATCGCCGCGCAGGTTATCGGTGATGTCGAGCAGACCGCGCAGCAGCGTCTTGTACGCCTCGATGCCTTCCTGCTGAAACACCGCGCGATCCGCCGACGGGTTCTTCACGACGAAGCCGCCCTTCGATCCCACCGGCACGATGACGACGTTCTTCACCATCTGCGCCTTCATGAGATCGAGGATCTCGGTGCGGAAGTCTTCGCGACGATCGGACCAGCGAATGCCGCCGCGCGCGACTTTGCCGCCACGCAGGTGAATGCCTTCCATGTGCGGCGCGTACACGAAAATCTCGTACAGCGGACGCGGTCGCGGCAGCTCCGGCACTTTGCCTGATTCGAGCTTGAACGAGAGATAGCCTTTGCGCTCGCCCGCGGCATCGCGCTGATAGTAATTCGTGCGCAGCGTCGCTTCGATGAGGCCGACGTACAAACGGAGGATGCGATCTTCGTCAGGATTCGTGACGCGATTCAGCGCGTCATCGATCTGCGAGCGAATGCCGAGTCCCGCGCCCTGGCGTCCCATGCCGACGTCGCCGATCGAGGGATCAAAGTAGTTCGTGAAGAGTTGCAGGATCTGACGCGTGATCTGCGGATGCTTCGCGAGCGTCTGCTGAATGTACGTCTCACTGAACGCGACGCCGGCCTGACGCAGGTACTTCGCATACGCGCGCAGCACGACCACTTCGTGCCACTCGAGATTCGCGCCGAGGACGAGACGATTGAAGCCATCGTTCTCGGCCTGCTTCGTCCACACTTTGATGAACGCTTCCTGGAACTTGTCCTTGATCGGCGCGAGGTCGTCCTGCATGCCTTCGGCGTCGAGACTGAAGTCGCGAATGCGCACGACTTTGCGCGCGCCCAGCGGCTGCACTTCGTACGGGACTTCCGCCAATACTTTGAGTCCCATATTTTCGAGGCGCGGCATGATCTCGGACAGCGGCACCGGCTGGCCGGAGTGAATGATCTTGCAGTGGAACTGACGCTCATCGCTGCGATGACGATAGAGATCGACGACGAGCTCGTCGGTCGCCATCACACGCTCGATGTGCTCGATGTCATACAGCGCGGCTTCGGCGCTGAAGCGTTCCGCGTAAGCCGCGGTGAATGCTTTGCCGTAGCGATGATGCAGGTCGATGCCCGACTCTTCGCCTTTCGCATGAATGAGCGAATCGAGCAGACGATCGCTCCACGTGCGCGCGACTTCGCTGATCTGCGCTTCGACGCGGCGCACGTCGATCTCGGGAATCTGTCCCGGCGTCGTGCGCACGACGAACACCCCGCGCGCGAGCGACGACGACGTGATGTGGTCGTAGACCTGCGTGTTGCTGCCGTTGAATGCTTCTTCGAGGACCTGCTTCGCTTTCTCTTTGAACTCCGCGGTGTAGCGATCGCGCGGGACGAAGACGTAGCAGGCCATGAAGCGCTCGAACACGTCTTTGCGCGTGAAGAGCGCGACGCGCTGGCGTTCCTGCAGGAGCAGCACGCCGCGCGCGATGTCGAAGAGATCGGTGTCGGTGATCTGGAAGAACTCGTCGCGCGGGAAGGTCTCGAGGATGTCGACGAGCGCCTTGCCGTTGTGGGATTGCTTTTCGAACCCGGCACGCTGCGTAACGCGCGATGCTTTCAATCGCAGCGTCGGAATCTCGAAGACGCTGCGATTGTAGGCGGCGGTGGTGAAGAGCCCGAGGAAGCGATCTTCGCTGACGAGATTGCCGTTCGCGTCGTAGCGCTTGATGCCGATGCGATCCATCGGCACGCGCTTGTGAATCAAACTCGGGTTGTTCGACTTCGTGATGATGATGAGATCTTTTTTGCGCGCGTATTCGCTGAACTCCGGCGACAGCGGCTTGTTGCCGCGATCGACCGACTCGGGACGAATGTCGCTGAGGATGCCGAGGCCGCTCTGCGGCATCGCGGTGAGGTAATCGCCGTTGTTCTTCGTCTCGAACGTGTAGCGACGGTATCCGAGGAAAATGAAGTTACCTTCATCGAGCCACTTCAGGAATGCGACTGCTTCCTGCACATCTTCCGCGGGCATCGGCAGCGTTGCGCCCTCGAGCTCTTTGATGTCTTCGGCGAGACGCGCGCGCGTCGGCTGATAGTCGCGCACGGCGAGTCGCACTTCGCGCAGGATGTGCTCGAGCGACGCGCGGATCGACTCGAGCTCGGCGGGCTCGGTCTCCTGATCGATCTCGATGTGCATGTACGACTCGACGTTCGCGCCGGCGCCGTGCAGCGTGTCGGTGATTTCCTTGCGATCGCCGTTCGCATCGCGAATGGTGCGGATGACCGGATGCAGCAGGAGATGGATGTTGCGATCGCGGCGATGGATCTCGGCGCTCACGGAGTCGACGAGGAACGGCATGTCGTCGTTCGCGATCTCGATCACGGTGTGCTCGAGCGACCAGCCATTCTTCTCGACGGTGGGATTGAAGAGCCGCACTTTCGGCGTGCCGGGGGTGCGCTGCGCACCCAGTTCCCACAGCGACATCACGCCGCCGATGAGCGTTTCGAAGGAGGTGTAGATCACATCATCGGGCGCGACGTGGGCGAAGTAGCGGCGCACAAAATGCTCGGCGCTATCTCCCTCCGCAGGCGCCACACGGCGGCGAACCTCGGCCGCCAGGCGGTCGATCAGCTCGACCAGCCGTTGTTCTGCTGTCATCGTCATCGTATCTCCAGTATTGCCGCGCCCGTCGCCGCCGAAAGCGGCTCTGATCGCAGGGCGCGATGCTTGGGCTGCATATCACAGATGCGCGTAAGGTTTCAGTAACAGGGGTGGAGAGGCGGGCTCTTAGCCCGCCTGAAAAAGAACGCTCGGCGGGCTGAGAGCCCGCCGCTCCACTACACCGCTACGCCGGGCCCCATGAGAGCGTGCGCAAACACAACCCCAGCTCGCGACCAACACCCGCCGGT
>JBQCJC010000320.1:0-2257 GCA_051953135.1 Thermoanaerobaculia bacterium
CGAACAGAAGAGCGTGTCGGCGGAGCGAAACTGGTTGCGTGGCGTCGTCGAGACCGTGGCCGTCGATGTCGAGGAGCATTACCGCTCGACCGCAAACGCGACGTTGACGATCTCGCCGGACCAACTGAATCACTGCGAGTCACTCGGTCCGCATTTTCGCGGGCATCAGATTCCGGCGGCGCAGTCGTACTTCGTCGTGCTGTTCGAAAAGGATCGCTGGACGACGAGTGTCTTCGACTCTGCATTCGTCGCGCGTTCCGCGAATTGGACCGAGACCGAGGCGATCAAGATGGCGGCCGCGGGCTGGAGCATGGCGCATCGCTGGCAGCGCGTCGCGAAAGCCGAATTACAAACGGACGAGCGCGATCCGAAGCATCGCGTGATCGTGCGGCCGGTGCTCGATGAATCGATGCATGTGGTCGGTGTCGCTGGCGTGATCCTCGATGAGGCGGGCTCCCGCGCTCACATCACCGCATTCGCCGATGGATTGCTGCGCAAGCGCTATCCGCTGCGAGTCATGTCCGTGCGCGTCGGGACGCTGCCTTCGAAACTGCGCCGCGATTACGTGATGCAGCCGCTCGGCTTCGTGTTCACGAACTGGCGCATCGGTGTGCGCGATGGATGTGCGACGCCGGAAGAGATGGCCGCGACGCATTTCCGCAACAACATCATGTGGTCGGGCGGCGTGTTCGTGGTGCTGGTTGGCGCGTTAGGTCTCGCGGCCGGTGCGGTCGTGCGACAAGCGCGTCTGTCGCAGATGAAGAGCGATTTCGTGTCGAACGTTTCGCACGAATTGCGCACGCCACTGTCGTCGATTCGCGTGTTCGGTGAGTACATGCGACTCGGCCGCGTGACGTCGCCGGACAAGGTGCAGCAATACGGCGAGTACATCGAGGCCGAGGGACGACGACTCACGCAGTTGATCAACAACATTCTCGATTTTTCGAAAATCGAATCGGCCGAAAAGAAATATCGATTCTGCGAGACCGACATCGTTCATCTCGTCGAGAACACGGTCTCCGCATTCGAAGTGCCGCTGCGCGATCAAGGCCTGGCGATCGCGCTCGATGTCGCGTCCGCGCCGCAGCATTCGTTGCAACTCGATAAGGATGCGATCGCGCAGGTGCTCATGAATCTGCTCGACAACGCGTTGAAGTATTCGAACGGTCGCAAGCAGATCGATGTGCGCATTGCATCGACGCGTGAGGACGTTCGTATCTCGGTGCGCGATCACGGCATCGGTATTCCGAAGAGCGAGCAGAAAAAAATCTTTGAGAAGTTCTATCGCGTCGGCAGCGGTCTCGTTCACGACGTCAAAGGCAGCGGCCTCGGATTGTCGATCGTGCAACACGTCGTGCGCGCGCATGGCGGTTCGGTCGAAGTCGAGAGCACGCCGGGCGAGGGGAGCACGTTCACAATCGTGCTGCCGGTTCGCCGCAGCGAGACAGTGCCGGTGCAGAGAACGGAGTTCGCATGACCAGAATCCTGATTGTCGAAGACGATCCTGCAATGGGCGTCGCACTGCGCGACGGCTTCGAGTTCGAGAAGTACTCCGTCGAGATGGCGACCGATGGCGAAGAAGGGTTGCGACTCGCCAGCCGCGGCGATCACGATCTGATGATTCTCGATGTGATGCTGCCGAAGAAATCGGGCCTCGATGTTTGTAAGGACCTGCGCAAGAACGGCAGCTCGACGCCGATCATCATGCTCACGGCGCGCGGCCAGGAGATCGACAAGATCGTCGGTCTGAAGTTAGGCGCCGATGATTACGTGACGAAGCCGTTCAGCTTCATGGAACTGCTCGCGCGCGTGGAAGCGGTGCTGCGTCGCATGAATCGCACGGCGGCAGGCGATGAGTATGGCTTCGGCGATGTGACGCTCGATTTCCGCACGTATCAGGCGACGAAGTGCGGTGTGCCGCTGGAACTGACGCCGCGCGAGTTTCGCATCCTCAAATACTTCATCGATCACACGGATGAAGTGGTGAGTCGCGAGGCGCTGCTGAATCATGTGTGGGGCTATGACAGTTCCGCGTTCACGCGAACGGTGGATACGCACATGGCGCGTTTGCGACAGAAGATCGAGAACGTGCCGGCAGAACCGCGACACCTGATTACAGTGCATCGCGTGGGATACAAATTCGTCCCTTGAACGTGGTGCCGCGGGGGGTTCGCCCCCCCCCACCGGGCGGTGAGGCGGGGGGGTCAGCCCCCCCGCCCCCGTTTTGGGGCCCGCTTACAACCCACCCCCCGTTAGT
>JBQCJC010000321.1:0-12827 GCA_051953135.1 Thermoanaerobaculia bacterium
AAATTGAAAATTGAAAATTGAAAAAAGGCGTCATTCGCGACGTCCTCGTTTTCTCAATTTTCAATTTTCAATTTTCAATTCTTCACTGCCCTCCTCAGGCGCTCTCATTGCAATGCTTCGATGTGTGCGAACACGCACCAGAAAGGAAGCCAGCATGGGACGCAAAGCAGACTCGAACGCCCGAGGACTCGGACGTTTGCGCGGGGCGGCACAGGCGGTGGCGCGCGTCTTCACGCGCGGCCGCGGTGCCAGCGCAAAGGTTGAGCCGGTCGCGAACGAGACCCGGCAGCAGTCCGCGACATCGAACACCACCACAACGCCGCGCATCACACGGCGGCCGACCGACAGTCCACTCGACGTTCTCAGTCAGACGTACACCCCGCCGCGCACCAGTTCGAAGTCGTCGTTCCGCGATGACGGTTCCGATCATCAGCTCGATCAGGAATTCGCCACCGGTTCGGCCGACACGCGCTGGAATGACGAGGATCGGTACACGAACAAGTCGGGAGATCCGCGCATCGGCACGCACCGGCGCACGTACGAGCCGGTGCAATCGCGCGACGAGTCGCGCGAAGAATCCCGCGAGTAAACGCGTCAATCGAAGGAGGACTGCACAATGGATCAGAACGACAGCAACAACGTGACTCCGGGCGGCTTTGGCACGAACAGCGGAGGCACGACCGGCATGACGGGCAGCGGCACGAGCTCGTTCGCGACCGGCTCGACGACGAGCGGATTCAATGTCGGCAGCGCAACGGACAGCGGTGCGAACGCGGCGACGGAAACGTGCGCGACGTGCGGTCAGTCGCTGCGCGGACAAAACACCGGCCTCGAGCAATTCCTCGGCCGCCTCGGCATCACCGACGACATGGTCAGCAACCTCAAAACGCAGTTTCAGAATGTCGACATCGACGAATACCTCAACACCGCGCGCGAATATCTGAAGGATGGCTCGTCGCGCGCGCAGTCGTACGCGAAAGAAAATCCGGGCAAAGTCGCAGCCGGCGTCGCCGCGCTTGCCCTCGGCGCAGGATTGATCTTCTCGGCCGTGAATCGCGATCGCGCGTAGCATTCGCGCGTGCAATTGCAATCTGACGCGGAGGGCGACGGACCACTCGTCGTCCTCCTTCACGGCTTCCCCGAGTCTCGCCTCACCTGGCGGCGCATCCGTCCTGCCCTCGCGGCGGAAGGCCTGCGCGCCATCGCTCCCGATCTCCGTGGTTACGGAGATTCACCCAAGCCGAAAGGCATCGAGCCGTACAAGCTGACGCACGTCGCGAACGACGTTGCGGAGTTGATCGAAGCGAATGGCGGCTCGTGCGTACTCGTCGGTCACGACTGGGGTGCGGCCACCGCGTGGCACCTCACGGCGATGCGCCCAGATCTCGTTCGCAAGCTCGTCGTCATCAACGTTCCGCACTCCTCCGCGATCCTTCGCGAAGTCGCGCGCAGCAACAAACAGAAACTGCGACTCGCGTATCAACTCTTCTTTCAACTGCCGCTGCTGCCCGAGCTCTTCATGCGCGTCTTCGGCAAAGCGCTGATGCGCCGCGCCGGCAGAATCCCGCCGGATCTCATCGAGATGTACGCGAAGCAGTGGCGCACGAACATCAACTCGATGATGAACTACTACCGCGCGCTGCGACTCTCGCGAAACGACATGCGCGCGATGCCGCGCATCGAAGTGCCGGTGACGATCGTGTGGGGCAAATACGAGCCGGTATTTCTGCGCGGCACGATCGAGAATCTCGACAAGTGGGTTGCGAACGTGAACGTCGTTGAAGTGAAGGCGGGACACTTCGCGCAGCACGATGCGTTCGAGGATGTGCGCGACGTGATCGTCGCGACTGCGCGCGGATGATTCGTTTGGAGTGCGTGGCGAGAGCCACCGTCTTCGCCAGTTCGAAAGCGGCGACTCGCGTCGCCGCACTCCAAAAAACACGGCGGGCCCAAGCCCGCCGTTTCATTCATTCGCGTTGAATCCGAATTAACGGTTCTTGCGGCCTTCCATCGCGCGGCGGAAAGCCAGCGCCATGGCGGACTCGCTGCCGCCTTCATCGTTCCGCTCGTCCATGAACTTCGTGTACTCCTCGCGCTCCGCGGCGGCTTTCGCGGCCTCGTGCGAGAGCGAGATGCGCTTGCGGCTCGGGTCGATGCTCATGATGCGAACCATGAGCTTCTCGCCCGGCACATGCGCCTGAGACGGCTCGACGCCCTGCGGCGCGGAGATTTCCGAGTTCGGGATGAGACCGGTGAGACCCGGCTCGAGCTCGACGAAGATTCCCGGCGCGGCGCCGTGATCGACAGTGCCTTCGACGACACGACCGATCGAGTAGCGCTGCGTTGCGGTTTCCCACGGATCGTTGATCGCGACCGCGCGGAGCGAAAGCGAGAGGCGCTTCTTCGACGCGTCGACTTCGCGAACCCAGCCCTGCACCGGCGTACCGATCTGCACTTCCGCATCACCCGGCTTCACGCCGTGCGGAAGCTGCGAGACGTGGACGAGACCATCGACGCCCGGCTCCACTTCGACGAAGTAGCCGAAGTCGGTGGAGCGAACGATGCGACCCGCGAACTGCGTGCCCGGCGCGTAGCGCTCGGCGACGTCGTGCCACGGATCCGGCTCCTGATCTTTCATCGAGAGCGAAATGCGCTTGCCATCGTTCTCGATCTTGATGACCTTGACGTGGACTTCCTGACCGATCGCGACGACTTCTTTCGGATCGGTGACGCGGCGGCGGCTCATCTCCGAAACGTGGAGGAGACCATCGATGCCGCCGAGGTCGACGAACGCGCCGAACGGCGTGAGCGTCTTGACGCGGCCGGTGAGCTCGGCGCCCGGCACGATGCGTCCGCGCGTTTCAGCAGCGCGTTCCGCGGCCGCTTCCTTCAGAAGCGCGGCGCGGGAGACGACGATGCGGCGGCCGTCATCGGAAAGCTCGGTGACGCGGAACTCGAGCGTCTGATTGACGAACGCATCCGGGTTCTCGATCTTGCCGAGTGCGATCTGTGAGAGCGGGCAAAACGCGCGCAGACCGCTGATGTTCACTTCGAAGCCGCCCTTGTTGCGGCCCGTGACTTTGCCCTCGACCGGAAGACGGCTCTCGAACGCCTGGCGAAGCTGCTCGAGCGACGCCCGGCCTTTGATCAACTTGCGCGAAACGCGGATTTCCGCTCCCGTCTTGACGACCGTTGCTTCCAACTGATCGCCAATGTCGAGTCCCTCCAACTCCGCAGCGTCCATCACTGCCTCGGAAGGCCCGCCGTACGAAATGTAGGCGTCATCGCCCGAAATCGACACGATCGTGCCGCGAAGCAGCTCACCCTGCTGCGGGGTTTTGAGATCTAAATTCTCCATCGCCTCGGCAAAGGACGTAGCCTCGGCGGTATCTCTCGACTGACTCATGGGAGTGTGCGTTACCTTTCAGTGATTGGTTCTCGGTCGTGAGAACTGGTTGGGACGCGCATGTTACTCGAAAACGAGTGCCGCGTCACGACCGAGAGAACTCAGTCAACCGCACCCTTTACAAAAAAATTTTCGTGCACCGAAACGTGTCTCATTCGACACGAAACGACACGCGCGCGATGACGGGATCATTCGTCTGATACGGCTGCAGGTTGTGCCCTTTGTCGAGCGCCTGCAGCCACGCGATCTTCCAAATGCCTTTCGCCGCGGCCTTTTCGATCACGATGTTGCCGACGAACGTTCTTCCGTCCGTGGAAGGATCGAACGAGAAGTAGACGCGCTGATTGCCGGCTCCGCTCTGCGGAATCGCCTGCCCGCTCAAGCTCGCCACACCACATCCTTCATCCGCGAGAATCGCTTCGACACGAATCGTTCCACCGTCGCGATTCGAAACGTACGTCGGAGAGAGCGTGAGCGACTGCAAGACCGGCGGTGTCGAATCGCAACTGTCCGCATTGATGTCGAGCTTGATCGCCGACACGATCTGATTGTCCATGCGGAACGTCGACATGTTGTTCGCTTTGTCCTGCAGTTGAATCTGCTCGAGACTCCACTGCCCGCAGTCGAGACACGTCGGCGGCGACACCGCGCACTCCCACGATCCACCCGGACCACTCTGCCGGCAACCGAATCCGATGCGCGCGGTTTTCGAAGGACTCACGAACACGCCGCTCACCTGCGCGACACCGCTCTTCTCATCCTCTGCATCAATCAACATCGTGTTGCGCTCGCCCGCGCGCATCGAGTAACGCTCGAGTCGCGCACCGGTGAGTTTCGGTCCCGCCGAATCAGAGTTGGAGGATGTGACGCGAAACTGCGCGGTCTGCGGCAATCCGCTGCCGCTGTTGAGATTGATGCTGTTGCTCGCGTTGTCGCTGAGCGTCAGGTAGCGCACCTGCCACCAGCCTTCTGCGGCATCTTTCGGAACGGAGATGCGGGCGACGTAACGCCCCGGTCCGTCGTTGCGACACGAGAAGCCCTGCAATGCGCCGCTCGGGCTCGCGACAACACCGGACACGCCGCGCACGCCGCTGAGGTTGTCCGTCACCACCGCGATGAGCGTCGTCTCTTCGCCGTCATGCACTTCGTTCGGCGTGAACTCCGCCGAGACGAGTTGCGGCGGCGTCGTGTCGGTATCGGGATCCTGTTCTTCGTTCGGATCGTGTCGCGTGTTGTCGGAGTTGCGATCGTTCTGCGATGAATTCGATTCGGCGCGATTCGGATTCGATTGTGGTTGCGGCTGCACACGTTGCTGCGGCGCGGCCTTTTTCTCTTCGGGCTTCGTGCGATTCATGCCGAGGGCGTTGGCGATCGGCGCGACCATGCGATCGATGAGCGACGGTTCTTTCGGAGCCGGTGCAGGTGGCGGTGTGGAACGGAGCAATTCGTTGTAACGCTCTTCGCGCGATTTCGAGCGCGCGCGCGACGGACTGCCATCGTCGTCAGGAAATGTTTCGATCGTTCCTTCCGCGCCCACGGGCGTCGTTCCATCCGACAGGACCTTCCGTTCCTGCGCACGGGTGTCATTCAGCTCTGCCGTCTTCTGCATCTCGGCGGGCTGGCCGTCATACGACGCGACGCGAACCCACACGGCCCCGCCGAACACAACCGCGAGTCCGACGAAGAACAGCGGAAGAAAGGGAATCCGCTTCAAGGAAGCGCTCCTTCGGTCTTTCGGTTCGCATCGGAGATGATCGCCGCGGTCATGACTGCGTGTAGAGCGCGCCGGACGCGCACCTTCTTCCCACTGCTCGCAATTGTTGCATGCTCGGCGATACCGCTCGCCGCACAGCAGCAGCCTGAGCTTTCGACGATCGCGGTACCGATTCGTCTCGATCTCGCATCGTTGTCGCCGGAGGTCGAGAAGCGCGTCGACAAAACGTTCGATGGCACCGCGAAAGAACGCGGCATCGACATCGAATACAAAGTCGCGCGCGATCCGATCCGCATGCAGATGATCGGCGGCGGACTGCACACCTCCACCACCATTCAATATGCGATGCAGGCGTGCCGCGGCCGCTTCCCCTGCATGTCGTGCGGATTCGCGGAGCCGCGGCGCGAAGCGCAGATCACGCTGCACACGAAGCTCGACTGGGATCCGGCGTGGCGTCTGCGATCGAAGACTGTGCTTCTGCCTCCGAACTATCCGAAGCCCTGCGCGGTGACGTGGTTCGACATCGACATCACACGCCGCTTCGTCGCGCCGGTCGTCGAGCAGCAACTCCGCGACGCCGCGAAGGTCATCGACAAGAACACGCCCGCGACGACGAACATCAAACCGCAGGCCGAACAAATCTGGACCGCGCTGCAGACGCCATACGAGCTCGCGCCGCGCACGTGGCTGGTGATGGAGCCGATGGATGTCGCGCTCACGCCGATCACGGGCGCGAAGTCGATCGCGACGAGCACGCTGTCGTTGCGCACGTCGACGCGTGTGGTGGTCGGAGAAAAACCTTCGCCGATGCGAAAGCCATTGCCCGCGTTGCGCGTGATCGGGAAGCCGGAGTTGAACGGAGTGCGCGTGCCGTTCGATCTCGAGTTGCCGTACGCCGAAGCGTCACGCCTCGCGACACGCGATTACGCGAATCGCACGTACAAGGTGAACGGAAAGGATCTGAAGATCGAGTCGCTGAACGGCGGACCATCATTTAATGGCCGCATCGCGATCGAAGCGAGGATCGATTACCGCGGCGGCGTACTGCGCAACTACCACGGCGCGATTTTTCTCGAAGGCACACCGCGCTTCGATGCCGCAACGTCGTCGATCGTCGTTCCCGATCTCGACTACACGCTCGATCCCGCGAAACGCCGCGGCTTCTTCTCGCGCATTCTCGAAAAAGCCGCGCACGATTCGATTCGCGCACGCATGCGCGAAAGCGCGGTGTTCGCATTCGGCCCGCAACTCACGCAAGTGCGCAACGAAGTGACGCGCGCCCTGAATCGCGATCTCGCGAAAGGCGTGACGCTGCGCGGGCGTGCGGATGGGATCGTGCCATCAACCGTGATGACGACGCCGGCGAACATCGTGGTGCATGTCGTGGCCACCGGCATCGCCGAGGTGACGATGCGGTAGGAGCGCCGACGTCATCGTCGGCTGGCCCGGCGGCGTCATCGCCGCCGTCAATTGAACGGCGACGCGACGTCGCCGGGCCAGCCGGTGTGGACACCGGCGCTCCACAACGCGTTCCTACTCCGGCGTGAACACATCCTCAATCCTCCCGCCAAACACCTTCGCAATCGCGAATGCCAGCGGCAGCGACGGATCGAACTTCCCCGTCTCGATCGCATTCACCGTCTGTCTCGACACGCCGAGGCGCTCCGCGAGATCCGCCTGCGACCAGCGTCGTTCCGCGCGCAGCACACGAAGCTTGTTCATCATGCCTCCTCGTCTCCCGCGTAGCGGCGGAAGCCCACCCACTGCGCAATCACCCACGTCAGGAGCATGACGAAGAACGAGTCATTGATATCGAGCTTCGGCGCGCCGAGGCGTTCGCACAAGCGATAGCCCATCATCGCCACCGTGCCGAATCCGAATGCAAGCGCCAGCGCATCGAGATGAATCTTGCGGAGCAATTCATCCGCGTGCTGCAGAAAGAAGATGTAGGCGCGGATCGCCGCGAGCATCAGCCCCACCGAGAGAATCGTCAGCCCCCAGCCGAGCGAGTTCGGAATCCACTGCGCATCGATGCTGATCGTCGCCGTGACGAACACCAGCATCGCGGCAATCATCCAAACAGAAAACACGCGGTAATGACGAGAGTCGCGTTCCGTGAAGTGAGAAGAAAACGCCGTCATGCCTGACCTCCTTGTGTCAATCAAACTTGACACAAGGTGCGTCACGACTGGCGTTTTGTCAAGAACGCTTTACAATTCTGCGCCGCCGATGTGCGCAAAAAATGCGTCGCTCGCGACTGGACGCCCGAGGAAACGCTCGACGAGATCGCGCGCCGGCTCCTCACTGCCGCGGCTCAGAATCATCTGCCGGAACCGCCGTCCGATGTCGCCGTTCATCACATCCGCACCGAACGCCGTCACGAGATCGAGCGCGATCACCTTCGCCCACATGTAGCCGTAGTAGCCCGCGGCGTAACCCGAGGCGATGTGCTCGAACGTGCCGGGAAACTGCGTGCCTGGTTCGTAGCCCATCGGCGTCTCGCCTTCCATCCGCGCCCACAACTCCATCGCCGGTTCCGGATGCTCGCTCGACAACGCCATATCAAAGGATGCGTAGAGCCACTGGCGGCCGTAATCGATACCCGCGCCGAACTTCTTCGCCGCATTGATGCGCTCGACGAGCGACGGATCGATGTCCGGACATGAATTGCAGTGATTGCGGAGCAACTCGAGTGACTCCATGCGACTCGCCCACTCCTCGTACATCTGCGACGGCGCTTCGACGAAATCGCGCTGCACGCTCGTGCCCGAATGTCCGACGTAATGCGTCTCGGACAACACGCCGTGCAGCACGTGACCGAACTCGTGCAACAGCGTTTCGACTTCGTCGTGCGTCAATCCCTCGCGATTGAAGTTCGCGACGAGCGCGCTGATCGGCTTACGACCGCAACGTCTGCTGCCGCCGCGCACCGGCCACGCCGCGGCGTGCTTGTACTTACCATCGCGTGGATAGAGATCCGCGTAAATGCCGCCGATGAATGAACCGGTCGCGGCATCGAAGACGTCGTAATACAAAACATCTTCCTGCCACACCGGCACCTGTGCGCGCTCGAAGCGAACGCTGTACAGACGCGACGTCACTTCGAGCACCCACGCCATTGTCGGCGCACACGGAAAATATTTGCGCAGCTCTTCCTGATCGACGGCGTAACGGCGTTCGCGCAATCGCTCGCGATAGAACGAAACGTCCCAGCGACGAATGCGCGCGTCTTCGACCGGCGTGCCGGTCATTTCTGCTTTCAATGCCGCCAGCGCGGCGAGATCGCGGATCTCGGCTTCGGTGACGACGCGGTGCACATCGTCGAGAAACTTCTTCACCGTCTCCGGATTCTCGACCATGCGCCGCTTCGTGACGTAATGCGCGAAGCTCGGCTCGCCATACAAATCCGCCGTTTCCTTGCGCAAACGCACGATCTCATCGAGCACTTCGAGATTGCGCGTCGTGCCGCGCTGCGTATTCGCGATCCAATATCGCTTGCGCGCCGCTTCGTTCTGCGCGTTCATCATGAACGGCACGTAGTCGGGATAATCGAATCCAACGACGATGTTGCCGTCTTCATCGCGCGGCACGCGATCGAGCCACGCCTGCGGCAAGCCGGCGCACTCATCCGGCGTGAACGTAAGATGCGTCGCGTTCTCGCGCATGTTCTTCGCGAACTCCTGTCCGAGCTCGGTCAGACGATCGGAGATTTCCTTGTAGCGCCGACGCTTGTCCGCCGGCAGCGTCACGCCGCTGTCTTCGAATGATTCAATGAGGTGTTTGCGCAACTCGCGACGCGCGGTCGAATCCGGCACGACGCGTTGCACACGCGCATAGAACGCTTCGTTTTGAAATACGTCCGTGAGGAAGCTCGACTCTTTGACGAGCGCGAGGTCGCACGCGTCGCGAACGGCTTTGTCGGGATGCACGCTATTGAGCAGCGAGATCGGTCCGAAGACGTCTTCCATCGCAATCGATGCTTCGTCCCACACGTCGAGCACGTACTCGCACGTGACGCCATCGAGCGGTGCAGTCTCGATGCTCGCGAGCAGTTCTTTCGCGCGCGCCAGAGCAGCATCGGAAAAACGCAACACATCCTCGGCCGTGTAGACCGGAATCGTGGCGCGTTCTGTTGACGGTACTGTCGCTATCTCCATCGGGCGCGTCATTCTATGCGAAGGTGCCGCGTAACCTGCCGACAGCAAACCGCGTACACACTCCATGCGCAAGGCGTTTGCCGGTCTGCTCCTGCTCTGTCTGTCCACCTCGCTGTTCGCCGCAACCGCGGCCGAGCACGCCGCGGCCGGCCGCGCCGCGCTCGATCGTCGCGATGCAAAAGCCGCGGCGGACGCATTCGAGAAAGCGGTCGCGCTCGAACCGAACAATGCGAAGTATCACTTTCTCCTCGGCACCGCATACGGCAATCTCGCCATGACCGCGAGCCTCTTTAGCCAGGCGTCTCTGGCAAAGAAAACCAAAGCCGAATTCGAGAAAACCGTCGAGCTCGATCCGAATTACAACGAAGCCCGTTTTGCGCTCATTCAGTATTACCTGATGGCTCCAGGGTTTATGGGCGGCAGCGATGAGAAGGCACTGCAACAAGCCGCGGAGATCAAGAAGCGCGACGTGTTGGAAGGGCATCGCGCCTACACGCGCATTTACATCAATCAAAAGAAACAGGATCTCGCGCGTAAGGAAATGATCGACGCCGTGCGCGAGCAGCCGAACAATGCGCGAGCGCACTATTACCTCGGCAATGTCTACATGATCGATGAGAACTGGCCCGCGGCCATTCACGAATTCGAATTCGCACAGAAGATCGATCCGAATCTCATGCCGCTGCATTTCCGCATTGGGCAATGGTCTGTAAAAGCCCAAAAGGATTACGCACGTGGCGAGGCATCATTGCGTAAATACCTCGCGCATAAACCCGAGGAAGGCGACCCGCCGCATGCGGCGACGTGGTTTTATCTTGGCCGCGTGCAGGAGTTACAAGGGAAGAAAGCCGAGGCTAAGGCGAGCTACCTCAACGCACAGAAACTCGCGCCTAACGACAAGGAAATTACTGCGGCGTTGAAACGGATGTCCTGACCAGAATCGGATAAGGATTCACAGGCGAGCCTTTCCACCATTCCTTCGTCGGCGGAAGCATCTCGATCGCGAAATGCAGGTGCGACGTCGTGCCTGCGTTTCCGGTCGTCCCCACATACCCGATCACAGTGCCCTGTTTGACGAACTGACCTTCCTTGATATCCGCGTAGCCATTGAGATGCGCGTAGTAATAAACGCGCTCTTCGTTCACGTCGTACTGATAAATCGTCAAGCCACCCGCGCGACTCGTAAACAGCTTACGGATTTTCCCGTCTACCGCAGCAACGACGGGAGTTCCCAGCGGGGCGAGAATATCGATCGCATTGTGCACGCGACCACCAGAGCGCGATTGTGAATACGTGTCCTGCAGATCGTTCGCTGCAATGCCCGTTACCGGGATCAGAATCGTATTGTCATTCCGTGTCGCGGAGACGGCACGAATTTCCGTGCGTACCGGCGCTACGGACGTCACGCGTGGTTCCTTCGTCATCGCAGGCAACGCCAGCACGACGATCACGGCGCCGCCGATCAGCCAGCCGGCCACAAGCGTTCGAAATGTCCGCATGTCCGCGATAATGAGCGAACCGTGCCGGAACTTCCCGATGTGACCGTCTATCTCGAGGCGCTCGAAGCACGCGTGCTCGGCCATACGCTGGACAAATTACGTCTTACCAATCCTTTCGTGCTGCGCACAGTCGAGCCCGGTCCCGCGGATGTCGCAGGAAAAAAAGTTACCTCACTGCGACGTCTCGGCAAGCGCATCGTCCTCGGGCTCGAAGACGATCTCTTCATCGTCATTCATCTGATGATCGCGGGACGCTTCAAATGGCTCGCAAAAGGCGCCAAGCCGCCGGGGAAAATCGGACTCGCGGCATTAGATTTCTACAACGGAATCATGGCGCTGACCGAGGCGGGATCGAAACGTCGTGCGTCGATCCATATCGTGCGCGGTGAAGCGGCCTTACACGAACACGATCGCGGCGGACTCGAGCCGCTCACCATGTCGCTCGAACAATTCAAGACCGCGATGCGCCGCGAGCGACACACGCTCAAGCGCACGCTCACCGATCCCGAAACATTCAGCGGCATCGGCAATGCGTACTCCGACGAGATCCTGCATCGCGCGCGACTCTCGCCCGTGCAAATGTCGACGAACCTCGACGACGCTGAGCTCGAACGCCTCTGGCGCGCGACGATCGACGTCCTCAATGAATGGATCATCCGCCTGCGCAACGAATCCGCGGGCAAGTTCCCGGAGAAAGTCACGGCCTTTCGTCCCGAAATGGCGGTTCACGGCCGCTACAACCTCCCGTGCCCCGACTGCAACACGCCCGTGCAGCGCATCGTCTACGCGGAAAACGAAACCAACTACTGCGCGCGCTGCCAGACCGGCGGTAAATTACTGGCCGATCGCGCCTTATCGCGCTTACTAAACGTCGACTGGCCCAAGAGCATCGATGAGCTCTGAAGACGCTTTCGGGAGCGCGGGCTTCAAGCCCGCCGGCCCGCGAGCTTCCAGCTCGCCCCCCATCTCTAACGTTTCCCAACTGGCATCGTCTATCCCCCCAGAACGATGCTTCAGGCGGTCATGACTCTCCCCACGAGCCCGATCCCGGCGACCGACGATCGCGAGCTCGCGCTCGCGTGCGCGTCCGGCGACATCACCGCATTCGAAACGATCTATCGCCGCTTCGGCGATCGCATGAAATCGATCGCCCGCAATCACCTCGGCGGCAACATCAGTGACGCCGAAGACATCGTCCAGGAAACGTTCCTCAAGCTCCACCGCGCCGCATCGACCTACACCGGCGAAGCATCGTTCGCGACCTGGCTGTACCGAATCCTCGTCAATACCTGCTACGACCACCTGCGCCGTCGCCGTCGCCGCATCGAAGAATCGCCCATTGACGACACCTTCGATCATCACGCGGCATCGGTCGACGACACCAAACGCATCGCATTACGGCGCATGCTCGACGAATTACCCGAACAGCGCCGCAGCGTCTTCGTGCTGTTCGAAATCGAAGGCCTGAGCCACGCCGAGATCGGCGAGATCCTCGGCATCAGCGAAGGCAATTCCAAATGGATCCTCTTTTCCACGAAGAAGGATCTTCAACAGAAGTGGAAAAGCGCGTCATGACCATCAATTGTTCTCAACTCGACGACCTCCTCTTCGATGCCTCGCCTCTCGCCATGGAGACGGCGGCGCGGCATGCGGCGGAGTGTCCTGATTGCGAGGAAAAGCTCGCGGAATGGAACGATCTCACCGCGACCGCACAATCAATGCGCGAGACGTGGCAGAGCGATTTGCTTTGGCCGCGCATTGAGCGCTCATTGCGTAAGGAAACGAAACGCAAGCCCTCGCGATGGATGTGGCAGATTGCGGCCGCGATCTTCCTCACGATGGTCATGGGCGCCACGCTCGTTTATGCGGTGCGTGTGCAAGCGCGCGATGCGGCGTTTGACGCGGACATTCTGCGCGTCAGTGCGCTCGATGAAGTGGAACAGGCCGAACGCGCACACCTTCGCGCGATCTCGAAGTTACAGCGGCTCGCCGACGCGAGACTCGAGAACGCCGAATCGCCATTAATGATCTCTTACAAAGAAAAATTGATG
>JBQCJC010000322.1:0-7948 GCA_051953135.1 Thermoanaerobaculia bacterium
GATGATCGCGGCATCCGTTACGGCGCGACGGCTTTCGATGCGTTGCTCGCGGAGGGCATCGCGCCAGGCATCGGCGTTTGCGATCCAGCTTCGTTCGTGTTGCTCGTGTTCGTCAGCAATCGCAGCGTCAGCAGAGATAGTACCGCGGCCGCGAGCGACACGATCGTCACGAGCAGCGGCGCACCGCCGGGACCGACATCGCTCAACACGCCCGCGTGCAACAGACGATTGCCCACGACGAACAGCGCGACGCCGGTGAGCACCATCGGCCACACCATCACGAACGAAAACCACCACGCGCTGCGCATTGCGCGAAACGCCGCGACCAGAGCCGCACCGCACACAATCACGACGAACGCCAGCACCGCGAGGCGCAAGCCTAGCGTGCGCTCCGACGAGAAGAGCCGTTGCGCAACGACCATCTCATCGCCACCGCCCATCATCGCGGTGAAGATGCGCGCGAACGGATTCGCCGCGAGGATCAGCGCCGCACCGGCCGCTCGATTTCGCAACACGACCGCGCCCGCGAACATCAACGCGTAGCTGAACAGCGGCCCGGCGGCGGTGGGAAACCACGAATCGCATGGCGCCGTCCACGAATTGAAATCGCGCACCGGCCACGCGCCGCACAGCGCGCGGGCGGTCACCGCATGCGCGAGCTCGTGCGCCTCATGCACCGCGAGCAGCAGAAACGAGAATGCGGCAAACCATCGCGCGTTCATCGCACAGCAGTACGAGCCACGACCGTTTCGGTTGCCTTAAAACTTTCCTAACTCATCGTCGAGATAGCGCAGCGCGTTCTCCAGCGCGGTGCGATGCACATCCGAACGCGCGCTTTCGAGCTCACGACGCACGCGCGAGCGCGACAACTCCAGACTCTCGCGCCGGCTCCGCCGTTCCAACTCTTCCGCGCTCAACTTCTGCGCCCGATCCCGCGGTGCCTCATGCTGCTGCGACTCGACCGATTTGCTTTCCCAGCCTCGAGCCATGACGCGATTTTACGCGTGCAGGATTCGATCCTGCTTCATCGTGTCGCGCGCCGTTTCCGCGACGGAGCGCCGATGCCATCGTCGGCTGGATCGCGGGCGCCACGCCCGCCGATGCTTGACGGCGACGGGGCGTCGCCGGTCCAGCCGGCGTGGGCGCCGGCGCTCCGCTTCATCGCGTCGCGCGGCGCTTCGTGCTCGCGGAAAACGCGCGTTCGACGAGCCACGTCGCGACATTACCGTCGCTGTCGCCGATCTCGATCGACAGGTCGAGCTCGCCGCGCAATCGCAACGCATCCTGCAGATCGACGCGATAGATCGTGCCGAACGTCGCATCCGACGCGACTTCCACCGGCGTCAGTTGCACCCACGTCGCGAAGCCATGACGGCGCACGAACACCGCGGTACGCGCGCTCGAAACATTCTTCGCCGCGAACACGAGCGAGCCGTTGCCGTCGAGCGGGAGCATCGCATCGTGACGCTGCATCGCATCCTGCATTGACAGCCACGTGAACGCGGGCAACACGACCGCGCCATCACCGCTGCCGAACTCCATCGTCAGCAGCGACGCTTCGCGATCGTGCGTGCGCAGCTCGAAGCGATAACGATTCTGCGGCGTGAGCCGCACGGCCATCGGAGAGAAATGCGTGAGCGCGCCCGATGCAATCTCCGTCGCGCCGCTCTTCACGACGAACCGCGCATCGAGCTTCGTCGCGCGGCGCGTCTCGTCGCGATCACGGCGATAGACCGTCTCGCCGATCAGCGTTCCGTTGAACACTTCGAACGCCGGAGGCCGCAGAACACCGTCGCCGAACACGAGTGACTCGCCCTGCTCCGCGTACATCGGCAGTTCGGATTTGAGAAACCCATGCGCCGCGAAAAAACCGCGATCGTCGCGACGAATCATCGGCGTGATCGTGCCGCGGAATCCGATGTCCTCTTCCGCTTCGATCGTCGAGACCTGCAATCCGCCCGCGAAGTCTGCGTGCACTTCCGGCGTCATGTACAGCGTGCCCTGCCAGACGTTTCCGGTCACCGGAACGCGCAGCGATGGCGGCGCCGGACCGAACTCCAGCTCGCGTCGCGGCCAGTCGCGCGGCATCAGCACAATGTCGTGCAACGCCGCATCGGCCGGCATTCGTACTTCGAGCGGCTGCGCGGCGAATGCAACGCGATCGAGATGCAACGTTACGTTCGACTGCAATCCGGCGATGAGCGGATGCTGCGCGATGTAAATCGACGACGCATCCGCGTACGCCTCATTCGCCAGCACGCCGTAGCGATTGCTGAACGACGACGCGTGCATCGAGCGTCCCGCGATCTCCGGCAAAACGACCGAGCCGCTCGCGTCCGGAAAAACTAATCGCGTGCGAACGCTGTACAACGCATCGTCAGATTGCGGCAGCTCGGCATCGAAGCGAATCTCGTGCGGCGCATCCGCGGCCGTGAACGCGAGTTCCACATCGCCATCGAGCATGCGATCTTCGACGAAGAAGAGACGCACGTCGCCTTTCTGATCATCGCCGACGATTGCGAAATCGTAGCGGCCGGGCTTGAGCAGAATCTCGACACCGTTCGGCCCGAGGAGAGCGAATGATTCGTAGCCGTCGGTGATGCGACGCCACATCGCGTTCGGCAATCCGCGCTCGTACGTGATCGACGCGCGCGCCGCGCGAAGAAACGACCACGGCACGCGCAGCGTCTCGTCGCTTTGCACGAGCAGCGCGCCGCCGAACGCGAGTGAATCCGTCGACGGCGCGGACAACGCGGCGTTGTCGACGTGAATCGCAACATCGACATCGCGCGCTTCACCAGCGCCGAGTGTGAACTCCGCGGGAGAGACGTTGAACGTGATTGCATCCGCATTCGCGACCGAGACGTGCACCGGCTTCGGCGCATTCGATTCGTTGCGAATCGACACGCGCCGCATCGCATCGAACGCGCCGTCGATCTTCGCGTTAAATTCTAAATTCAGTTGCGTCGTCGAAACGACGAGTGCATTCGCGAACGCGCGCGTGCGATCAACGCGACCGCTCCCCTGCGTCATGACTTCTTCGCCGTCGATCGACAACGCCGTCGCGACGAGCGCCGCCTTCACGCGAGCGGGCGTCCACGCCGGATGTTGTTCTCGCAACAACGCCGCGAGTGCGCTGACGTACGGCGCGGCCATCGACGTACCGCTGAGCGACATCGTTCCGCCGCCGGGAATCGTCGACACGATGCTCACGCCTGGCGCGAGGACATCGGGCTTGATCGCGCCGCTCGTCGTTGCGGGTCCGCGCGAGCTGAACTCGGCGATCGCACCATTCGCATCGACCGCGCCGACCGTGATCGCCGAGGGCGCACTCGCGGGACTGCCGATCGTGTGAAAGATGCCTTCGTTTCCTGCCGACACGCAAACGACCACGCCTTGCGCCACGGCGTTCTCCACCGCGCGCGCGAGCGGATCGTTCGGGTTGCCCGGTCCGCCGAGACTCATGTTGATGACGTCTGCGCCATCGGCGACGGCGCGCTCGATCGCGGCGATGATGTCGGACGAGAATCCTTTGCCGTTCGCGTCGAGTACTTTGTACGCGAGCAGCGACGTTTCAGGCGCCACGCCGTTCAACGTTCCCGATTTCGCGGCAATGATTCCGGCGACGTGTGTGCCGTGGCGGTAGTCATCCATCGGGTCGGCGTCGTCGTTCACGAAGTCATAGCCGCCGATGATTTTCTTTCCGGCGCCGATGCCGGAGCCGAGGGCGGGATGCGTGTAGTCGATGCCGCTGTCGATCACCGCGACGATCACGCCCGCACCACTGCCGGCGTTCGTGCGCGGCGTTGATGACGACGAAACGGCAACATCGCCGTGCGCCGCAACCTGAGTGTCTTTCGTGATGCGAATGACGTTCGGCAATGCGCGCAGCGACTCGATGCTCTCGCCGTCGCGCAACTCGAGTGCGACGCCGTGCAGCACGCGCGAGAACTCGCGGCGCACGTGATGGCGGCTGCGCGCCTGCGCCATCGGCGCGGCGGAATCGAATTCGACGATGTAGCGATCGCCCGCAAACAGGGGCAGCGCGGCGAGCAGGACGAGCGTACGAACAAACTTCATGAGCTGCGGGAGTGTACGAATCGGCGGAGGGATCGATGCAACAACGAGGTGAACTACCATGAGCCCGTGACGCTGCGACGTTCCACGATGTTCCTGCGCCGGCTCATTCGCGTCGAGGGGCGCAAGGTGATTGCACGGTTTTTGACGAAGCCGGATCGCGCCGCGGTGATGACGTTTCCTTCGCACGCGGATGCGAAGCGCGCCGCATCGAAGCTCGTCGTGCAGTTGCGACTCGCGCAGAGTGATGAGGAGTACGACGAGCAGCTTCGCTTTCGCGTGGAGCTCGTGCGGACGTACAACGTGCTCGAAGCGGAGTCGGAGTAGCGGCGCGGAGCGCCACCAATCCGTTATCATCGCGCGGTCCTACGCCATGGAACATCTTCGAGTACCCACTGTCGCTTTCGATGTCGAGATTCGGTACTTCGACGAACGGCCGCTGCGTGGCCGCATCTTCGTCCCGGCGCGCGCCGCGCACCACGACGGACCGATGCGTCCCGAAGAGTTTCTCAACCAGAGCACGCTCTTCATTCCGTTCCTCGAAGACGATCGCGACGGCGTCACGCTGCTGAACAAGCGCTACATCGTCGTGCTCACGGTGAAAGTACCGGACGATCACAGCGAGATCGGCATCGCCCGTGCGGTGCGAGTCGAGTGCGGGACGCTGCAGCTCGCGGGCGTCGTGCACATCGACATGCCCGAGCATCTCAGCCGCCTGCAGGACTGGGCGAATCAGAGCGATCCGTTCCTCGTCGTGTACGAGGGCGATCGCCGGCACATCATTCAGAAGAATCGCATCACGTTTTTGTCCGAAGTCACGGAGGCGTAGGTGTCCCAACTCGAAACACTGCTGCGGCAGGCCGCCGCAAACGGCGCGACGGAAGTGCGTCTCGTGACCGGACGAAAGATCGTGATCGTCACACCCTCGGGCGAGCGCGAGTTGCAAGGCGCGGAAGTCGGCCCGCAGGTCATTCAGCAACTGATCGTGCCGACGATGACGGCCGAGGCGCGCACCGCCATTCGCAACGGACGCGCAACGTGGAGCGTCGACGACGCGGAGCTCGGCACCATTCCGGTGAGCGCGGAGATCTCCGACGGCGCGACGCGCATCACCTTCACACTCGCGCAGAAAGCCGCTGCTCCTGCTGCACCGGCCCCAACGCCGGCGCCAACTCCGATCGTGCGATCGACATCCGATCGTCCGATCGATGACATGTTCCGGCAGATGTTCTCGATGAAAGCATCCGATCTGCACATCAGCACCGGCTCGACGCCGATGCTGCGGCTCGATGGTGAGATCACGCCGCTGCCGGGCTACACGACGCCGATGACCGCGGCCGAAGTCGAGAAGCTGCTGACGCCGATCGCGCCGGAGAAGAACCTGAAGGAATTCGCGGCGCGCAACGACACGGACTTCGCGTACGAGATCCCGGGCGTGTCGCGTTTCCGCTGCAATTTCTTTCGCGATCGCAAAGGGATGGGCGGCGTGTTCCGCGTGATTCCGTCGAAGATCATGACGGCCGAGGAGATGGGACTGTCGAAGGAAATCCTCGACTTGTGCTTCCTCTCGAAGGGACTGGTCCTCGTCACCGGACCGACCGGCTCCGGCAAATCGACGACGCTCTGCGCGCTCATCGATTACGTGAATCGCTATCGCACCGATCACATCATCACGATCGAAGATCCGATCGAGTTCGTGCACGAGAACAAGAAGTGCCTCATCAATCAGCGTCAGGTCGGCGAGCACACCAGCTCGTTCAAAGACGCGTTGCGTGCGGCGCTGCGCGAAGATCCGGACATCGTGCTCGTCGGCGAGATGCGCGATCTCGAGACCGTGGCCATCGCGATCGAAACCGCGGAAACCGGACATCTCGTGTTCGGCACGCTGCACACGTCGTCGGCCGCATCGACCATCGATCGCATCGTCGATCAGTTCCCCGCCGATCGTCAGGATCAGATTCGCGTGATGCTCGCGTCGAGTTTGAAGGGCGTGATCTCGCAGGTGTTGTGCAAGAAGATCGGCGGCGGCCGCGCGCCCGCGCTCGAGGTGATGATCGGAACGGCGCCGATCGCGAACATGATTCGCGAGGCGAAGATCTTCCAGATCCCGTCGATCATTCAGACGTCGCGCAAGCAGGGCATGCTGCTGATGAACGACGCGCTGCTCGATCTCGTGAAACGCAAAGTGATCGAGCCGCAGGAAGCGTACGGAAAAGCGGTGGACAAAGTCGGTCTGCTGCAGGGAATGAAGGCCGCGAATATCGACACGGCGTTCGCATCGGCCGCACCTTCATAGGTTCTTCATGCGGGCTCGTAGACTCGCGCCCGCATGAAACGAATCTTCCTCCTCCTCGTTCTCACGTTTCCTCTGTTCGCACAAACGTTCGCGGATGATTTCGATTCGTCCGCATCGCTCTCGAACTGGAAGCGCTTCGATCAAAGCGAAGGCTGGCCGGACGTGGCGAAGCGCATCGCGGTCGATGACGGCAAGCTCGTGATCGAGCCGTGGACGTGCGGCTGGTACGCGGACTTTCACGCGCCGTTCGTGTATCGCGAAGTCACCGGCGATTTCGAAATGACCGCGCGCGTGCGCGTGCGCGGCAAATCCTCCGAGCTGCCGGCCGAGCCGTGGTCGCTTGCGGGATTGATGGTGCGTGCGCCGCGCCGCGAAACCATGAAGAAATGGACGCCGAATGGCGAGAACTGGCTGTTCCTCACGACCGGCATCGCGTTCAAAACGGGCGAGCCGGTGTTCGAAACGAAGTCGACGGTGAATTCGGATTCGAAGCTGCGTATCGCGCCAGCACGCGCGGGCTGGATCGAGCTGCGCATCACGCGCAAGGGCGCGACGTTCACGCTCGCATCAAAGTTCGACAACGAAGAGTGGCAAACGCGAGAGACGTTCACGCGCAACGACCTGCCGCAAACGGTGCAGGCCGGCGTGAATGCGTACAGCGGATGGAACTCGATGCTCGATCTGCAGAACGATCCGAAGGCGTTCAACGCGATGGTGTTGAAGGATCGTCGCGCGGATGCAATTCTCGAGGTCGATTCGATTCGCATCACCCGGCAGTGAGCGTGCATCAGGCCGGTGCATGAAGTTTCTGATCGCACTGTCTCTCGTTTTTGTTTTCGCATGCGGTGGGCGTGACGCGGCATCGACGGCGTCGTCGTCCACTTCGGCCGCCGAAACCACCACGACGCAATCAACCACAACACAAGCCGACACGACGCTCACGCCGGCTCCTGCGCCGGTGGGCGTGGAGCCGGTCGCGGGTCCGAAGTTGTCGCCGGTCGATGAGGCCGCGAAGGATCCGACGTTCGTCGCGTATCGCGAGAAGTTGCGCGCCGCGTTGCAGGCGCATGACACGAAGGCGGTGCTGGCGCTCGTCGATCCGAAGATTCGCACGTCGTTCGGCGATGGCGGCGGCATCGCGGCGTTCGAGAAGATTCTGTCGCGTCATGGCGCATTCGAGCTCCTCAACACGACGCTGTCCCTCGGCGGCACGTTTCTCGGCGGCTCGAACGATCAGGCGTTCTGGGCGCCGTACGTTTACAGCGCATGGCCCGAGGAGAAGGATGCGTTCTCGCACCTCGCTGTGATCGCGGAGAACGTTCCGCTGCGCAAGAGCGCGGATGCGAATGCGGAAGTGATCGCGACGTTGTCGTACGACATCGTCGAAGGCACGCCGACGGAAGAGCCGTGGAAGCAGGTGAAAACCGCCGATGGACGAACAGGATTCGTCGAGTGGAAAAATGTATGGAGTCCCATCGGTTATCGCGCGGGGTTCAACAAGCAAAATGGTGAATGGAAGATGACGGGCTTCGTGGCAGGAGATTGAAGCGCGCGAGCGGCGGGGGGGCGGCCCCC
>JBQCJC010000323.1:0-10735 GCA_051953135.1 Thermoanaerobaculia bacterium
GCTCTCAGCCCGCCGAGACGTCGAACGCCGGCGGGCTAAGAGCCCGCCGCTCCACTCAGAGATGCCGTCGATCCGGAGTGTCGCGCGCGATGCGTCTCCTGTCTCGTTGTCTCTGAATCATCGTCGTCACGTTCGCGGCCATGCGGCCGATCAGCAGGCGCATCGGCACGTAAGCGAGCGCCAGCGACACCGCCAGCGCCAAAATCAGTGCAATCCCCAGAACGAGCATCGTCATCAAACTCGGGCCATCCCTTCACCACGGAAAGAGCAAACGGCCTGCCCGCGTTGCGACGCGTGAGTGGATTTCATCGACATGCCGTCCATCGCGCCGCGGCTGTACGAGCCGCTGCGCGCCGCGTTGCGCGGCGAAGCCGCGGCGTGGCCCGCGCTGACCCATGACGAATCGCACGCGCTCGTCGTGCATGGCGTTGCGCCACTCGTCTACGCGGCATCGCGGATCAGCGAGCTGCGCACGGAAGCGATTCGCGCCGCCGCGATCGAAACGCGTCGCGCGGAAGATGTGCGGCAAGTGCTCGAGGCGCTCACGTTTGCCGGCGTTCGCGCGCTGATCGTCAAAGGAACCGCGCTCGCGTACGACCTCTACGCATCGCCGGACCTCCGTCCTCGCGGCGATACGGATCTCCTCATCGACGCACATCAGCTCGACGCCGCGCGCGGCGCGTTCTCGCGACTCGGCTTCGAGGAACAACCGTTCACCGGTGACGATCACGGCATGCGGCAGACCGTATTCACGCGCGCCGACGCGTCGGGCTTCGTGCACATGTACGACGTGCACTGGGCGATCGCGAACACGCCGTTGTTCGCGTCCGCGCTGTTGTTCGAAGACCTGCTCGCGAATGCGAAGTACATCGATGCGCTGCATGCATGGACACTCAGCGACGTCGATGCGTTGCTCCTCGCGTGTATCCATCGCGTCGCCCATCATCACGACAGCGAGCGGATCATCTGGCTCGCCGACATCGCACTGTTGCGCGACCGGCTCTCACGCGACGAGCACGCGCGTTTCTGGACCAGTGCCGCCGCGGCGCTCATCGTCGGCACGTGCGTGCGCTCGATCGAGCTCGCGAACGAATGGATGTCGCGGCCGGACGTGAATCGCGCGGACGAATTTCTTTCGCGCGAAGAGTTGTCGCGCGAAGAGCCGTCGCAGATTTTTTTGAAACGCGATCTCACGCGCGGTGAACTACTCGCCGCGAATCTGCGCGCCCTGCCGTGGCGCGCACGCGTGCAGCGCCTGTGGCAGGTCGCGTTTCCGCCCGCGACCTTCGTGCAGCGAAGCTTCGGCACGCGCAGCAAACTCGCATTGCCGTGGCTCTACTTCGTGCGCGGCGTCAGGGGAGTGCTGCGACTCTTTCGTCGCGTCGGCGAGTGATTACGCTGGCTGCGGTTCGGCGTCATGACACTCGCGCACGTGCGTGACGAGCTGCTTGATGTCGAACGGTTTCGATAGCACGCGAAATACCGGACGTGCGGCTGCGGTCGCGCTCGCGCCCTGCAGGTTCGCGGTCATCACGATCACACGCGGAGTCTCGGGCGTCGTCTCGAGGTACTTCAACACGCCATGTCCGTCGACACGCGGCATCATGAGATCGAGCAGGACGGTCGCGAAATCGCCGCGCGTCAGCTTCTCGATTGCTTCGTAGCCATCGCGAGCGCTCTCCACTTCGTACTTCTCACGACGCAGCACGCGCTCGACCATCGTGCGGATCGCATCGTCGTCATCGACGACGAGAATCTTCTTGCGGGCCTGTTCCAACAAAACCTCCGACGCGGGAACAAGCAAAGAGATTGCCATTGCCTGACTCGGCCGCGACGCGATGTTGCTCTCTCGGCGCGCGAATGTATCGTATGCGCATGACTCTCGCGAACGAATCGTGTGTGCCTTGTCGCGGCGGTGTTCCGGCACTTCGCGGCGACGAACTCCGTCCGCTGCTCAGCGAACTCGACCAGCGCTGGTCGGTGATCGACGAACATCATCTCGAGCGTGAGTACGCCTTTCCGGACTTCGCCTCCGCGCTTGCGTTCACGAATCGCGTCGGTGCGATCGCGGAGTCGGAAGGACATCATCCCGACATCTGTCTCGCTTGGGGAAAGGTGCGGATCACGCTGTGGACGCACAAGGTCGATGGCCTCACGCGAAGCGATTTCATCCTTGCGGCCAAAATCGATACCGCACTTTGACTCTGTGGCATCATGCGTTAGGTCCGCATGGAATCAACGATAGAAATCACGGCGAACAGCGTGTTTCGCCGTTCCGATGAGGTTGTAGCCCGGCAGGTCGGCGCGGAGTCGATCCTTGTGCCGATTCGGCAAAACGTCGGAAATCTCGACTTCGTCTACACGCTTTCGCCGGTCGCGGCGCGCGTGTGGGCGCTCATTGACGGAAAAAGAACGGTCGAGGACGTCGTTCGCATCATCATCGATGAGTACGATGTGACTCGCGAGACTGCCGTGGCCGATACGAGCGAATTGCTCAACGACCTGGCGGGAGTCTCGCTCATTACTCTGGTGCCATGATCGAGACGCGCTCGTACGCCGACTTCAGTGCCGTGGTTCACGAAGAAGTGAACCCGCTGCGGATTCCGGTCAACGGAACGATCGAGGTGTCACATCGTTGTCCGCTCGAATGCGCGCACTGCTACAACAACCTGCCGATGGGCGATGCGATCGCTCGCAAGCGCGAGCTGTCGACCGCGGATCACAAACGCGTTCTCGATGAGCTGTCCGAGCTTGGCTGTCTCTGGATCTGCTACACGGGCGGCGAGATTTTCGCGCGCCACGATTTCCTCGAAATCTACGCGTACGCAAAAGAGAAGGGGTTGCTGGTCACGCTGTTCACGAACGCGACTCTGATCACGGAGCGCGTCGCGGATTTCCTCGCGGAGAATCCGCCGTTCGACATCGAGGTCACGCTGTACGGTCGCACGAAGGCGACGTACGAATCGCTGACGGGGATTCCGGGCTCATTTGAAAAGTGTCTGCGCGGGATCGAGTTGATTCGCGAGCGCGGTTTGCCGCTGAAGTTGAAGACGGTGGCGCTGACGATCAATCGTCACGAGATCTGGTCGATGAAGAAATTCGCGGCCGATCTCGGCGTCGAGTTCAAATTCGATCCGATGATCAATCCGCGCATCGACTGTTCCGCGAGTCCGCTCGCGGTGCGTCTGAATCCGTACGACGTGGTGTCGCTCGATCTCGAAGATCCGGAGCGCGTGTCGGAATGGCGTCGTCTGGCGAATGAATGTTCGCCGCCGCCGGCGCAGGATCCGAATGATGCGCTGTTGTACGAATGCGGCGGCGGCGTGAATTCGTTCGCGATCGATCCGTACGGCGACATGACGATCTGCGTGTTGTCGCACGTCGATCGATACAACGTGCGCGATGGCAGTGTGCGCGAAGGCTGGGAGAAGTTTCTCTACGGCATTCGCTCGAAGAAGCAGACGCGCATCACGAAGTGCACGACGTGCGCGCTGAAGTCGTTGTGCGGCTCGTGCGCTGCGAATGGCGAGTTGGAAAATGGCGATGCGGAATCGCCGGTCGATTTTCTCTGCCGCACCGCGCATTTGCGCGCCGAGGTGTTCGGCATCGAGGTGCCGGCGCACGGCGAGTGCGAATATTGCGTGGGTGGCGAAGATCGCGATCTGATTGAAAATATGGTGGAGAAGGTTCGCTCGCGTGACGGACGCGAGGTGTCCGAGGTGATCGCGCATGCGCCGATTGCCGAGGCGCGCTCGAGCTGCAGTACGGGAACCTGCGGTAGTTGCAGCGTGAGGTGAGGACGAAGGACACGTGATGGAAAAGTCGAAACAGCAGGAGAAGAAGCAGTACGAAAAACCGGTGGTGACGCGTTTCCCGCTCCGCCCCGAAGAAGCCGTCCTTGGCTTCTGCAAGAGCAACGCGTCGGCCGGACCGAGCGGCGGCGGCTGCCGCGGCGTCAGCAACTGCTTCGCTCCGGGTTCGTAGTGCCGGCGGAATCGTTTCTTCGCGTCGCCGGCATCACGATGCGCGTCGTCGCGCACGACGCGCGGGCGAGCTGGCGATGGGAAGAACCGATCGCACGATTTCTCGTCGATGCATCACCGGCCGAAGTCGAGCTCGACGTTCGCATCGGCATCCCACCTTCCACCTCCACCTCAGGTTCACTTCTCTTCGACTCCGGCGCGGTGTGGAGTCTTCATCGCACCGATGACGGCTTTCGCATCGAGTGCCGGTCGATCGCGTTCGGCGACACGCCGTACAAAGTCGCGACGTTCGATCCGGCATTCACGCGGGGCACGATTCATCTTCGCGAAGACGTTGCGCATCTCAACCCACTCGATTACCCGCTCGACGAAGTCCTGATCGCGAATCTCCTCGGCCGCGGCCGCGGGGTTGAACTGCATTCGTGCGGCGTCATCGATCGCGACAATCGCGGACGTTTGTTCGTCGGTGTTTCCGGCGCCGGCAAAACGACTACCGCGCGTTTGTGGACGAATGACGCGAGTGGCATCGTGAGCGACGATCGCGTCGTGGTGCGCGAGATCGACGGCACGATGTGGATGTTCGGAACGCCGTGGCACGGCGAAGCCGAGTTGTCGATGCCGGGGGGCGTTCCACTCGAAGGCGTTTATCTGCTGACGCAGTCGAACGCGAACGAGCTGCGCGCGCTGCCGATGACCGAAACGCTCGCGCGTTTGTTCGCGTGTACGTTTCCGCTGTTCTACGACGAACGCGCGCTCGACTTCACGCTCGGATTTCTCGAGCGCCTCGCGAACAAAGTGCCGGTGCGCGAGCTGCGCTTCACGCGCGATCGCGAAGCGGTCGACGTCGTGCTCGCGTCATGATCGACGCGGCGGATGTGATCGCCGATCTTCTCGCGCGCGGTCACGACGTGCGCTTCCAGGCGCGCGGCGACAGCATGCATCCCGCGATTCGGGAGGACGATTACCTGCACGTTTCGCCGTTGCGCGGCGATGTCCGTCGTGGTGATGTCCTGGTGATGCTCGCGGATCGCGGACTCACCGTGCATCGCGTCCTCGCACAACGCGGCGAGATGATTTTCGCGCGCGGCGACAACGCACCCGCGGAGGATCCGCCACTGCATCGTTCTCGTGTGATTGGGAAGGTGCTGGCGATCGAGAGAGATGGACGGACAAAAAAAATGCGGCGATCCGTATGGATCGCCGCGTTGATTCGAGCGTTACGTCGTTTTCGTTAATCCACTTTTCGCCGCACGCTCATCTCTGACGTGTTGCCTGCGGAGTCGATCGCGAGTGCGGAGAAGGCGCGATCTTCCGGCTTCGCGCCAGGCAGCACCTGACTCGCCCAGATGTTCGTTTCTTCGAGGCTCTCGGATTTCGCGGTGATCGGCACCGTTACCGGGAGCGGGAACGTTGCTTCAAACTTGCCATCGGCGGCGGTGTTCGTTGCGCCGAGGTAATTGAATTCTCCGATCGACGGAAGAGCGAGCGTGCGGTCCTGCGTCGTGATCGATTCGCGTTCGATGCGCTCGCGACGCACGTGAGGCAACTCCGTTGCTGCTTTGTCGCGCACGCCCGACGTCACGAACGACTGATAGATCTCGACGATCTCGCCGGGGCATGCGTTGCCGCGCACCGTCGCGCGCGTCACACCTTCATCCTCGGTCACTTTCACCTGCGTGATGCGCGGAGGCGAGATGCCGCCGTTCGCGAGCTTCGCGTCGCGTTCGCATTTCTGCGAGCCCCATGTCAGCGCGTTCGGATCTTCGACTTCGAGATTGAGCACGATCGGCCGCAGTCCGTTTTCGTTGAAGCGATTGGCGCTGAAACGATTCTCGCGCGGCGTCGGCGTGTCTTTCTGTTCGGTCGGCAGGATCGTGACGCCGCCGAGGCGATTCCACATGACGTCGTTGCGCGTGATCACATTGCGCGTCGCGCCGGGCGACAACACGATGCCGGCCTGATTGCCGCTGATGAGGCAACCGTCGATCGTGTTGCCGTTCGCCGCGACCTGACCGCTCGGCGCGCCGATGATCACGCCGGCGCCTGCATTCGTCGCAATGTTCGATGCACGAACGACAGAGCCGTCCGAGAGCAGCACGATGCCGCCGCCGGCCTGCGGATCACCGCAGCGGCTGATGTCGAGACGCTCCGCGTCGAGACGCGCGTCCTGTCCGACGATCACGCCCGCGCGATTCTGCTGCGCGACGAGCGAGTAGCGCATCACGGTCGTCCCTTTTTCCACCGATACGCCGATCAGGCCCGGTGTCGGAATCACATCCGCGTCCGGAGCGGTGCCGACCATCACGTGCTCGAGACGCGCGTTGGCGCGCAGCGCGATGCCGGTCGGAGTGCCGTGCATCGCAATGCGGGTGATCGCACAACCGGCGTTGCACGCGATGCCTTCGTCGCCGGTGAGCACGAGCTCGAGATCCGGCTTGTCGATGCGCGGAACCTGCTGCTCGTTCGGCTGGAACGTGACCGGCTCATCGATGCGGCCGGGATTCGGATTCGTCACCGAGGCAGGAGAGAGGAAATTGTATGGGGTCCCATCGATCACCGTTTCTTCGTTTGTGATCGCGGGCAGTGGCGACGTCGCGGTGATCGTCCACCAGTGCGGCGGTACGCCGACGACGGAGTTCCGCTGTTCCGTTGCGGGAACGAGCGGCACGAAGCGCATGTGATTCGGACCGGGCAGCGCGTTCGCGTTCGCAAGGAACTGGCGGAACGAGCCCTGCGTGTTCGGCGTGTCTTCGATGTTGACGACCGCGTCGAAGCTGAACGCGAAGTCGACGCCGGTCACGCCGTCTTTCAGCGTGATGAGTGCGAGATGTTCCGCGGTGGCCAGTGACGATGCATCATCGGAGCGAGTCGCGTTGCGGCCCGCGAAGCACGAGCCTTCGAATGTGGTCGTGCGAACCGTCCCGTTGGGATGCGCGCAGAGCGAGCCCGCGGGTCCGAACGTTTGCTCCGCCCACGCGCCTTGCGTCGTGCCGAACGTTTTCGAATCGACAACCACCCAGTAATCGCTGGGGTTGTCCACGCGAAACGCGTACATGCCCGCGCGATCGGTCTGCGTCGTCGTGATCGCGACATCATCCGCGGTCGGCATCCGATCGCCGCCATCGCGATACAACTTCACCGTCACGTTCGCGGTGCCGGCAAAATGCGGCCGCACCGCAAGCGCCATCCGATCTTCGAACACACCGCCCGCGATCACGAGGCCGCGCTGCGCACTCGCACAAATCGGCGCGATCACCGCGCACAGCACCACCGCCCATCGTTTGACTGGAAGCATCTGGACCTCTCGTGCGGGCATTGTAAATGGTTGGCGGTTGACGGTTGGCGGTTGGCGGAGGCACCGTGAAACGTTTCACGTGACGCTGAGAAACGGCTGACGAGATGTTGTCTGCTGGCATCGGACGGGTGGTGGCACCGTCAACTGCCAACCATCAACCGCCAACCACTACACGAGCCCTCGCTCCCGCAACTCTCTCTTCAAAAACGCATACACGATCGGCGCGAGCACGACGCCGCCGACGCCGAATGCGGCTTCGCCGACGATGATCGCGAGGAGGATCTCCCAGGCCTGCGAGTCCGTTTCGCCGCCGACGATGCGGGAGTTGATGAGGTATTCGAGTTTGTGAATGACGATGAGGAACGTCAGGGACGCCACCGCCGTGCCGATCGAAATGCCCATCGAGAGAATCGTGATGACGGTGTTCGAGATGAGATTGCCGAGGACGGGGATGAGGCCGCAGAGGAACGTGATGACGACGAGCGTCGTCGCGAAGGGTATGTGAATACCGAACAGCGGCAGCGCGACGAGCAGGTACAAGCCGGTGAGAATCGTGTTGACCGCGGAGATTTTGATCTGCGCCGTAGCCACGCGGCCGAACGCGTGCGCGAAGCGATCGACTTTATCGACGAGCGCGCGTGCGAGCGGGCCGCGTTTGTCTTCATCGTGCGCGGTGATGTGGCGGAAGAAGACGAGCAGCGCGAGGAGGCCGCCCATGATCATGTGCACGAGGCCGACGCCGATCCACAGCGATCCCGCGCGCAGCGTTTGCGCGTGGGTCTTGAGCCATTGCTGCACGACGAGCTTGAAGTCTTCGGCGTCGGTCATCACCTCGGGGATGAACTGACGTCCGAGTCCGCCGAGCCACAGACGCACGGAGCCGAGGATGTCGGCCATCTGCTCCATCATCGCGGGGACGTTGCCCGCGCCGCGACGCAGCATCGTCGCGATGAGTGCGATTCCGGCGGTAACGATCGCGGCCGTCACCGTCGTGACGACGAGCAGCGCGAGCGGACGGCCGTAGCCGCGCGACATGCGTCGCTGGAATCGTTCTGAGACGCGATCGAGAATCAGGAAGAGCGCCAGACCGACGATCAGCGCGGAGACGAGGTGTTGCCACAGGACGAAGAAGACGGCGCCGAGAATGATCGCGTACGACGTGACTTCTTCCCAGGTCATCCGAAGCCGTGGCCGTGGGGCAGGGGCTTCCGGATCTTCTCCCACCGCGCGCGGCACGAGTGGTGTCGTGCTCATCGACGACGATTGTAGCCGCGTTACACTACGCGCGATGTCCGAACCGAGTACGCCACCGATGGGTCGCCTCGACGCTTTCGACGTCGGCGACAAGAAGTTGACCATTCAGACCGAGTTTTTCTCGCGCCCGCAATGGCGCGTCGAAACGAAGGTGTACCTCGGCGGTGCGCTGAAGAAGGTCTACACGGAAGAGTTCGACGAGTCGCACGACGCCGAGCTCCAGAAACGCATCAACGAGTTCCATCAGTCGAAGGTGAACGAGCTCGCTGACAAGTTGCGTGCGCGCGGATGATTCGCGCTCGAACACTTCGCAAATCGTTCGGCCGCCACGATGTGTTGCGCGGCATCGATCTCGACGTCGCGCCCGGTGAAGTCGTCGGCCTCATCGGCCCGAACGGCGCCGGCAAGACGACGCTCATGTCGTGTCTCCTCGGCTTCCTCGCTCCGAACGGCGGCTCGATCGAGATCGACGGTCGCGCGAATGACGATCTCGACGTGCGTCGCATGACCGGCTTCGTGCCCGAGCGCATGAACTTTGATCGCCGCGCGACCGGCTGGGTGTTTCTGCGCTACATGGCCCGGCTCGCGGGCGTGCCTTCGAGCGAAGTCGACGCGCGCTCGAAAGCGATGCTCGAGCGCCTCGGCATCATGGACGCGTCGAATCGCAGACTCTCGCAATACTCGCGCGGCATGTTGCAGCGCATCGGCATGTGCCAGGCGCTGATTCACGAGCCGAAGTACATCTTTCTCGACGAGCCCGCGTCCGGACTCGATCCGAACGGCGTGCTGCTCGTGCGCGATCTCATCAACGAACAGAAGCAGCGCGGCGCGGCCGTGCTTTTGAATTCGCATCAGCTCAGCGAAGTCGAGAAGGTTTGCGATCGCGTGCTGTTTCTCAGCGGCGGTGTGATCGCGCGCGAAGAAACGCTGCGGCATATCGATCACGTTGTCGTCGCGATCACGTTGCTCGCGGGTTCGTATGACACCGATGCGGTCACGCGCATCGCGGGCGTGAGTGCGCGCGAGAACGTGTTGATCGCGAGCGTCGAAAGCGATGCCGCGATCGCGAGCCTCGTGCGTGAGCTCGCGGCGAGCGGCGCGGGCATCATCGACGTGCGGCAGCACAAGGCCGACCTCGAGAGCATCTTCCGAGGAGCGATGGCATGAACGCGGTGGTTCTGGTGGAAACGCTGCGCCGTCATGTCACCAACGGCTTCTATCTCGTCTACCTCACCATCGTCGCGATCGTCGGTATCGGCGCGTCGAACTTCAATCAGCCCGCATCGATGTGGCCCTCGATGATCGCGGGCCTCGCCATCATCTGCGGCGCTGGTGTCATCGGTCCCGAATTCTCCTCCGGCACATTGCAACTCGTCCTCGTGAAGCCCGTGAATCGCGCGGTCTATTTGCTCTCGCGCGTTGCGGGAGTCGTCCTCGCCGTATGGATCGTGGCAATCGCGGCCGCGTTGTGCGAAACCATCGGACGCCTCGCGTGGGGATCACCCGCGTACGCGACGATCGGCTTCACATTACTCAATGCGATGTGCGATGCGATTCTCACCGTCTCACTGCTCGCACTCCTCGGCAGCGTCACGCGCGCGTACTTCAACGTTGCGATCCACATGGCGCTGATGATCGGCTTCTCCGTGACCGGCGGTATCGCCGGCCTGCTGCGACAGACCAACAACCTCGTCGGCCGCATCCTCAAGAACTACCCGATCATCGAGAAGGCGATCGCCGTGATCGATCAGAACCTCTTCCCCGACGTGCTCGCACGTTTCGATCGCAACTGGACTCTGATGGTGCTCGCGAATGCATCGGTTGCGCTCGTGCTCGCGTGCTTCGCGTTCCGCAAACGGGAGGTGCCGTATGGCGCGGATTAAAGATCAGCGCGCGGTGCCGATGGTGTTGCTCGCCCTCGCGGTGTTGCTGGTCGGTGCGCGCATCGCGTCGCTTTCGATCAAGCCGAGCACCGCGAATGCGAAGATCGAATGGCTGCGCATCGAAGACGGCATCATGCGTGCGCGTACGACGAACAAACCGTTGCTGCTCTACTTCACCGCCGACTGGTGCGGACCGTGTCATCAACTCGAAGCGGCGGTGTTTGCGAACGGCGAGGTGGCCGCGGCGATCAACGAACACTTCGTCGCGGTAAAAGTTGTCGATCGTCAGCGCGAAGACGGGCAGAACACGCCGGATGTCG